>DASXTI010000047.1:0-23316 GCA_036505535.1 Thermoanaerobaculia bacterium | reverse complement strand
AACGAGTTGGAAACCGCCATCGACCGTTACATCGAACTGACCAACTCCACATCCAAACCCTTCGTCTGGACCAAAACCGCCGACCAAATCCTCGAAAACCTCGCACGGTTTTGTCATCGAATCACTGACTCAGGACACTAGTTATTCTCGAACGTTAACGAGTAGCCTGATGCGGTGGTTGCAAGTGTTTCAGCGCTGCCTAGCCCGCGGGTGCAGCGGACTCGCTTCGCGCGGTGGCGCTCGCCGCTGACGCGCCGCCCGGTATGATAGCGTGTCATACCGGAGCAGAGATGAGCACAGCGAAGGTAGCTATTACGTTGGATGCAGAGCTTCTTGAACGCATCGATCGCCTAGTGGCAGAGAGAAGGTTTCCGAGCCGTAGTCGGGCGATCCAGCTTGCGGTCAAGGCTCAGATCGATCGGTTGGATCGCCGCAGACTGGCCCGGGAATGCGCGAAGCTCGATCCTCGCTACGAGCAGCGACTCGCGGAGGAGGGGGCGTCCTACGATCTCGAGTCGTGGCCCGAGTACTGAGGGGAGATGTACTCTGGGCGGACCTCGACCCGAGTCGGGGTCGGGAGCAGGCCGGTCGGCGCCCGGCTCTGGTCATCAGCCATGACATCTTCAATGAGCGTTCCGGCACCGTAATCGCCATGGCGATAACCAGCCAGCCCCAGAAGGCAGGTTTTCCCCTCACCGTCGAACTCCTAACCGGCAGTCTTCCGAAGCGGTCCTGGGCAAAAGTCGGCCAGATCCGCACGCTGTCAGTCGATCGTCTGGGGAAGCGAGTCGGCCGGGTTTCACCCGAGGAGCTCCTCCGAATTGTCGAAGGCCTGAATGAAATCATCGCCCCGTAACGCGCCCGAGCTATAGTTTTAAACACCATAGCATGGGGTTGCAGCCCTTCAAGACCCGATTCTCAAGCGCGGACGATCAAGAAAGACGCCTTTCCAAGTCGGCGATGAGCGGTCGCGGCATCGAGAAGGCCGTCATCCTGGCGGCCGGCCTGGGTACGCGGATGCGGAAGGCGGATGGGGCCGCGCCTCTCGATCCGGAGCAGGCGGCGGCCGCCGACACCGGGGTCAAGGCGATGATCCCGATCGGTCGGCCGTTTCTCGACTACGTGATCTCGGCCCTCGCGGATTCCGGAATCCGAGATATCTGCCTAGTCATCGGTCCGGCGCATGACGCGATCCGCGATTACTACGCATCGATTTCGCCGCGCCGCGTGCGCGTCCGCTTCGCCGTTCAGCCGCGGCCGCTCGGAACGGCGGATGCCGTTCTCGCCGCCGAAGACTTCGCCGCGGGCGAGGATTTTCTCGTTGTCAACTCCGACAACTACTATCCCGTCACGGCCTATGCGGCGCTTCGCGCCCTGGACGGGCCGGGTCTCGCGGTCTTCGACCGGGAGATCCTCGTTGCTCGCGCCAACATCCCACCGGCGAGAATCGCCAGCTTTGCGTTGCTCATCATCGACTCCGACGGCTTCCTCCAGCGAATCATCGAAAAGCCGGACGCCGAGACGATGGCGTCCCTCGCCGGTCCCCCCTTCGTCAGCATGAACTGCTGGCGCTTCTCGCCGACGATCTTCGAAGCCTGCCGGCGCGTCCCGCTCTCGTCGCGGGGGGAGCTCGAGCTACCGCAGGCCGTGGCAAACGCCATTGCCGAGCAAGGCGAGCGCTTCCGAGCGGTGCCCTGCCAGGAGGGGGTGCTCGATCTCTCGACGCGCGCCGACATCGCTCTCGTGGCCGAGAGACTCCGGGACGTCGAGGTGCGGTTGTGACGGAAGAGATCGAGGCAAGGCTCGTCGAAGCCGGACTCTCCGCTTCCGAGGCGCGCCGGAAACGAGAGCTCTTCGCGGCAGTGGACGGCGCCCTGGCTGCGAGCGGCGCCGCGAGATTGCCGTCCATGCGCTGGTTTGTCCCGGGACGGATCGAGGTCCTCGGCAAGCACACGGACTATGCCGGTGGTCGAAGCCTGCTCTGCGCCGTCGGGCGCGGTTTCTGCGTGTCCGCGGCGCCACGGGAGGACCGCACCGTGCGAATCCTCGACGTCGGGCGGGGGCTGGTGGCGGAGATCCCGCTCGATCCGGGCCTTGCCCCGACGCCGGGGAACTGGACCGTCTACGCGACGGCGGTGGCGAGCCGCGTCGCTCGGAACTTCCCAGGCAGTCTCCGCGGCGCGGACATCGCCTTCTCGAGCGATCTGCCGCGCGCCGCTGGACTGTCGAGCTCGAGCGCGCTGACCATCGCTCTCTTCACGGCGCTGGCGGAGGTAAACGGTCTCGAGCTACGTCCGGAGTACGCATCGAACATCCGAAGCTTAGAAGAGCTCGCCGGCTATCTCGGAAGTCTGGAGAACGGGCACCACTTCGGCGATCTGGTGGGGGACTGCGGGGTGGGCACCTTCGGGGGAAGCGAGGATCAAACCGCGATTCTGTGTTGCCGGTCGAATGAGCTGCGTCAGTACGTCTTTTGTCCCGTCCGTCATGAACGGTCGATTCGCCTCTCCGAGGATTGGAGCTTCGTCGTCGCGTCGAGCGGCGTTACGGCGGACAAGACCGGCGACGTTCAGGAGCGTTTCAACCATCTTTCGCTCGCCGTGTCGGCGATCCTGAATCTCTGGAATCGCTCGACCGGCAGAGCCGATACGAGTCTCTTCGCGGCGGCGAACGGATCGCAGGATGCGCCGGAGCGCATCCGGAGGCTTCTGCGCACCGTCCCGGTCGCTGGCTTCTCGGCGGAGCTCTTGCGGGGACGCTTCGATCAATTCCTCGACGAGTCGATGACCATCATTCCGTCGGTCTCCGACCGTCTCGCGAGAGACGACGTTCGGTCGATCGGCGAGCTCGTCGACAGATCCCAAGAAGGGGCCGAGCGCTTCCTTGGCAATCAGATCCCCGAAACGGTTGCACTGGCGCGAGAAGCCCGATCGCTCGGTGCCGCCGCGGCGTCGGCCTTCGGCGCCGGCTTCGGAGGCAGCGTCTGGGCTCTCGTCTCAGCCGAGGAGGCGGCGGACTTTCGGAAACGGTGGGGCGAGAGCTATGGGCGGGCGTTTCCGGAGCCCGCCGCGCGGTCCCGATTCTTCGTGACGCGCCCCGGACCGGCACGGCTCCGCCTCTAGCGCCGTCTCGCGCTCCTCAGCGAGGCGTCCTTGCCGATCGCCTCCTCGAGTGGCGGCCCGGAAGCCGGGAACGCGGCGTGATAGTCCCTTCCGAGCAGCGCGGCAATCGTGGCGGCGATCTGACCCTGCGTGACGCGGGAGACCCGCTTGCGCTCGCCCAGCGGCGGCGTGTCGGGGCCGAGCAGGGCGATCCAGATGTTCTCGGCCCCGTCGACGTCTCTGCCATGGTTCTTCCAGTCCGTGTCCCCGCTCCCACGCCCGTGATCCGTGGTGATGATGAAGGTCGTCTTCCCTTTGTACTGCGGCAGGGACTGCATCCTGATCCACAGCTCCCGAATGAAGGCGTCCACCTGGTGGGCGGACCGCAGAAGCAGGTCGTATCGCCCGTCGTGGGCCCACTCGTCCGTCTCGCCGTAGCCCACGAAGAGGACGCGAGGGGAGTGGGACGCAACATAGTCGAGCAGAGCCTGGTGCAGCAGCGAGTCGAAGGGCATGTCGGAGAAGTAGCGCGTGGTCGTGCGGTAGAGATCGTTCAAGAGTGCCTGTCGCGGCGAAGTCCTTCCGGAGACGGGAGGATCCCAGCCGGCGCACATGGCGAGGCGGCTGCGCTCGCGGTTGAAGATGGCGGGAAAGACCCCCCAGCTTCCGATGACGGCGACGCGATCGCGGAGCTCGGGGAACCCGTTGAGCCACTCGAAGACCGAGACATTGGGATTCAAACCGAAGCCGTTCTTGTCGATGCGCGGATCGGCTGAGCCAGTGATCATCTCGTTGTACCCGGGGTAAGAGAACTTGTAGCGGTTGGTGACCTGGGCGACGCTCGCCTCGTCCCGGTTGCCATAGATCTGCCCTTCCTTCGCGATGACCGTCCAGAAGAAGGGGAGAAGCGCTTCGCGCCGGGCCCTCGCGTCTTCGCGGAGGAAATCGCGCCGGAGAGCGCCGGGATCCTCGACGCCGCCGGGCTTCTCGTTCATCAGGTCGGGATCCCCGCCGCGGAAGACCTCCTGCCATCGCAGGCCGTCGGTCACGATCAGGACGACGTTCTCGGTCCTGCGTGCCGGCTCCCCGATCGCCGGCGCCGTGAGAAGGAAGATTGCCAGCAGGGACGCCCCCGCGGCCCTCATCGCCACCTCACGAAGTCTTCGTCCAACACGCTGTCGTAAGCCGCCACGACGCGGTCCGCATCGGCCTTGGAGAAGCAGAGGGGAGGCTTCATCTTGATCACGTTGTGATCCGGCCCGTCGGTCGAGAGAAGGATGCGGTGGTCCTTCATGCGCTCGACGACGTAGGCGGCCTGAGCGGCGGCAGGGGAGCGCACCTGCCGGTCGAGGACGAGCTCGATTCCCAGAAAGAGACCTCGTCCGCGAACGTCGCCGATGATCGCGTGACGGTCCATCAGGCGCGCGAGCCCGGCCGAGAGATGCCCTCCCACCTCGAGCGCGCGCACCTGCAGGGCCTCGTCGCGGATCACATCGAGCACCGCCAGGCCGATCTCGCAGGAGACGGGGTTGCCGCCGAAGGTGTTGAAGTACTCCATTCCATTGGCGAAGGAGGCGGCGATCTCCGGCGTCGTCACGACCGCGGCCAGAGGATGGCCATTGCCGATCGGCTTGCCCATCGTGACGATGTCGGGCGTCACGTCCTGAGTCTGGAAGCCCCAGAAATGCGTGCCGACGCGGCCGAAGCCTACCTGGACTTCGTCGGCGATGCACACGGCGCCGGCCTCGCGGGCGTGCCGGTACGCCGCCGCGAGATATCCGGGAGGCGGCTCGATTTGCCCGCCGCACGACAGCAGGCTCTCGCACATGAAAGCGGAAGGCTTTCCGCCCCGCTCCCGGGAGGCCTCCGCGGCTTCTCGAATGTGAAGCGCGAATTTCTCGCCCCGCTCTGGGTCCTCGCGGCGGTAGAGGCCACGATAGTCGTCGGGCATCGGGACCTTGTGGACGTGGGGCGGCGGTCCCTCGCCGCCCGGACCGTCGAACTTATACGGGCTGATGTCGATTGTGGCCTGTGTGTTTCCATGGTAGGCGCCGTCGACGACGATGACGTCGCGACCCTTCGTATGCGCTCGCGCCATCCGCAACGCGAGCTCGTTGGCCTCGCTGCCTGAGCAGACGAAGAAGCAGACCCGGAGAGGTTCCGGGAGGGTCGCGGTCAGACGCTCGGCATAGCGCACGATCGCGTCGTGCAGATACCGCGTGTTCGTGTTCAAGACGGCCATCTGGCGCCGCCCGGCGCCGACCACTCGCGGGTGGCAGTGTCCGACGTGCGCGACGTTGTTGACCATGTCGAGGTAGGCCCGGCCCGTGGGGTCGTAGAGGAACTGGCGCGCGCCCCGAACGATCTCGAGGGGGGCCCGGTACGACAGAGAGAGCGAGGGCCCCAGGAGCCGCCGCCGAGCCTCCCGGAGCGTCGCCACGTCGACCGCGTCATTCGCCAGGCGGCTCTGCGGAATCCCGAGGATTAAGTTCGGGTCCGGACAGAGAGCGAGCCAAACATCCCTCTCGCTCGCCGCGGCCACGCCCGGAAACTCTCCCCGGCGGTCGAGCATGTCGGTGATGATCTGGAAGTGAACGTGCGGCGGCCAGTCGCCGTTGGCGGGAGGAGATCCGATTTTCCCGAGAAGCTGTCCCTTCGCGACGGCCATCCCCTCCGATAAGCCTTCGAGCGACTCCTGGGAGAGGTGACCGTAGAGCGTGAAGAAACGCGGCGCCCCCGCAGGCTCGTGCTCCAGAACGATCGTCGGCCCGTAATCGATGCGCTGCGCATTGTCGCGGAAGCTGTGAACGCGTCCGGCAAGTGGCGCCAGAACGGGCGAACCGACCTCCATGAAGATGTCGATGGCCAGGTGAACCGTGCGCCGCTCGGGGTGCTCTCCCGCGGGTCCCTCGAACGCCTCGCTCGTGTAGAGGAGGCGCGCTTCGTCGTATCGGCCGATGCCGACGTCGGCGCCGGCCGCGCGCATCCTGGTAAAGAGCCTTTGCGTCATGGCCCTCGTGTCGGTCGCCTGTTCGATCGTCTCGAACTCGGGACTGCCCACGGAGAGGTCGAAGATGACCGCGCTCTCCAGATTTCCGTGGACGACCGCACCGGCTTCGGTCCGATGGGCGCGAAGCCACTCCTGGATCATTGGAGTCGCGCGGCAGGGAGGAAGCCCGCATGCTTTACGGAAGGTGTAATGCGCGAGCCGCGGGTGGACGGCGCGCATCCGCGCGAGAGCCTCCCAGGCGGGCGACTCGCTCACCACGAGGTACTCGTTGTCCGGCTCATGCGTGCGCCGGCGTGCCGAGAGACAGACGCTCGTGCAGAGTCGTATCGCGGAGAGCGTCCACAGCGCTTCGATCTCCGCCTCGATCAACGGATGCGCTTCGTGGTAGCCGTTGACGAGGCTTGCTCCGGCGGCGAGCGGGTCGGGTGCCCCGAAAATCGCGTAGGCCATCGCCACGGCGGGCTCGCACACCGTCCACCCTTCGAGCATGTCGCCGAAATCCAGTAAACCCGCGACACGTCGGTCGCCAGGGACGGGGTCGCCGACGAGAACGTTGTAGTCGTTGGCGTCGTTGTGGATGACGCTGCGGCGCAGACGAGGCAAGAGCGGCGAAACGACGCCTTCGAATTCCGCCACGAAATGCTCCACGAGCGAACGCCGGGAGGGATCGGATATTGCGTCGAGGTGTCGCGCGATCACCGCCAGGGAGAGAGCGGGATTCCAGACGAGCTCCCGCCCGACGGCGGCCGGATGAGAGAAGCCCTCGAGCGCGGCGTCGAGCTCGCCCAAGAAGCGGCCGAGCGCTCGGAGCAGCCCCGGAGATTGAGGCTTCGCCTGAGCGAGGATGGTGCCCGGCAGATAGCTCAGCATCCTCACCAACCGCTCGGAGCCATCCCGCGCCTCCACTCGGGCGACGCGAGCGCCGGCCGAGGCGCGGCACAGGCGCGGCAGCGGGAGAGAGGGCGCCCGCTCGGCCAGCCACTCGAGCGCCTCGTTCTGGAGATCCAGGACCTCGGGCCGCTCCGCGGCTCCCGCAATCTTCAGGACGAAGGATCCGAGGCTCGTCTCGAGGAGGAAATTCTGGTCCCGTTCGCTCGGGAGAGGCCGCGCCGACGCCTCGAGAGCATAGAGCTCACGGGAGAAGCGCACGGCATCTTCCACGCCGAACCGCGGACTCTTCGACACGGTCGTGGACATCGTCTCGCGCAACCTACGGCAGAAGCGACAAGGCTTCAAGCCTTCGTCGCGGCCGCCGTTGTAGTCTTCCCCCCGAATGCGATTGACCTCGGCACCGATCTTCGTCGCCGCGCTCGCGGCCGTCGCGGCCTCCGCCGGCCCGCAGCCCCCTTCGCCGACGCCGGCACAAAGGCCCGGCCTCGATCGCGGCGTCACGCTCTTGCCGAACGGCTGGAGTATCGCACCGGCCGGCCGGCACGTCGGCGTCGGAGATCTTCCGCTCGCCATGGTCGAGTCCTTGGACGGGCGGTACCTCGTCGTCACGAACAACGGGGTGGAGAAGCCCACGCTGACGGTCGTGAATCTCGAGAGGCTCTCGGTGACGTCGAGCCTGCCGATCGATGACGCCTGGCTGGGCCTCGCGTGGAATCCGGAAGGTGACCGGCTGTACTGTTCCGGTGCCGCGGCCAACGCGGTTTTCGAGCTCCGCTGGAAAGACGGCCGACTCACGGGCGACGAGACGATCGCGCTCGGGACGCCTTTCAAGGAGACTTTCGTCGGGGGCATCGCCGTCGGGAGCGACGACCGGCTCTACGCCGTCAACCCGCTCGCTCAGACGGTCTCCTCCGTCGATCTGAAGGACCGTCGCGTCGTTCGCACGGTGGAGTTGACTGCCGAGCCTTACACCTGCCTCCTGGCGCCGAACGGAAAGACGCTCTTCGTGTCGCTGTGGGGAGGCGCGCGAGTGCTCCTCTTCGACGCGGAGACGCTCGAAAAGCAGGGGGAGGTTGCGGTTGGCGAGCATCCGAACGCCATGGCGGTCTCGCCCGACGGCGGGCGGCTGTTCGTCGCCTGCGCCAACACGAACGCGGTGTGGGAGGTCGACCTGACGGCGATGGCGCCAAAAGAGCAGATTTCCGTGGCGTTGTATCCGGCTGCCCCGTACGGCTCGACCCCCAACGCCCTCGCCCTTTCGAGAGATGGCCGCACGCTTCTCGTGGCCAATGCCGACAACAACAGCGTCGCGGTCGTCGACGTCGGCGAGCCGGGCGAGAGCCGCGTCGAAGGGTTCATCCCCACGGGCTGGTATCCCACGGGCGTCGCATACTCCCGCGACGGCCGACGAATCTTCGTCTTGTCGGGCAAGGGATTGACGCCGCGAGCCAACCCGGGAGGCCCGCAGCCCGGAGCGCCCGCGCCGTCCCAATACATCGGAAACCTTCTCACCGGCTCCCTCTCCGTGCTTCCGGTTCCCGATGCGGACGCGCTCGAGACCTATACGAAGACCGTGTACCGCCTCACGCCGTACCGCGACGCGACGCGGATGGCGCCCGCCCGCGCGCCGAAGGGCTCGCCGATCCCGGCGCGAGTCGGCGCGGGCTCGCCGATCCGCTACGTGTTCTACATCATCCGGGAGAACCGCACGTACGATCAGATTCTGGGGGACCTGCCGCGGGGCAACGGCGATTCGAGGCTCTGTCTCTTCGGCGAAGAGGTCACCCCTAACGCGCACGCCCTGGCGCGGGAGTTCGTCCTGCTCGACAACTTCTACGTGGATGCCGAGGTCAGCTACGACGGACACGCCTTCTCGACCGGGGCCTACGCCACCGACGCGATCGAGAAGATGTGGCCGCAGTACTACGGCGGCCGCGGAGGGAAATATCTCACCGGAGCCCCCGGCGCGTTGCGCAACGCCTTCGGCAACATCACGGCCCCGGCGGCCGGCTACATCTGGGACGCGTGCGCGAGGGCCGGAATCGCGATGCGCAGTTACGGCGAATTCTCCGTGTCGCATCGGGAGCCGGAGGACCGGACCGCGGGCGATCCGCCCTACGAGGGCTCCGTGCCGGGATTGCGCGACCGCGTTTCCCCGGACTACCCCCCCTTTGACCTGTCGATTCCGGACGACCGCCGCGTGGACGCCTGGCTGAAGGAGTTCCGCGAGTTCGAGGCCAACGGAAGACTTCCCCGTCTCTCCATCATCCGGCTCGGCAACGATCACACCGCGGGGACGCGACCGGGCTACCCGACGCCGCGCGCGATGATCGCCGAGAACGATCAGGCGCTGGGGCGGCTCGTGGAGACGATCTCGAGGAGCCGCTACTGGAAGGACTCCGCGATATTCGTCCTCGAGGACGACGCGCAGAACGGGCCGGATCACGTCGACGCGCACCGGTCCGTGGCGTTGATTGCGAGCCCTTGGGCGCGCCGCGGGGCGGTCGATTCGACGCTCTATACGACCTCCGGGATGCTCCGCACGATCGAGCTCATCCTGGGGCTTCCTCCGATGAGCCAGTACGACGCCGCGGCAAAGCCGATGTACGCCGCATTCCGGTCGAAGCCGGATCCGCTCCCTTTCGTGCGAAGGAAAGCGCGCGTTTCCCTCGACGAGCGAAACGACGCGAAGGCGTGGGGGGCGAAGGCGTCGCTCGCGATGGACCTCGAGGAGGCCGACCGCGCGCCGGATAGGGAGTTAAACGAGATCATCTGGCGCTCGGTGCGCGGCGAGGATTCCCCCATGCCGCCCCCGGTTCGTGCAGCCTTCGTCCGGCCGCTCGAGGTCGAGACCGAAGGAGACTGACCGGTCGCGTCTCGCTGATATTCTCGGCGCCATGGGGGCTCCGACCTTTACTGCAACCCTGCGAGAGCCCCGCGCCGCCGACGTGATGGCGATCCGCGGCCACTTTCCGGCGCTCGAGCGGCGGCAGGAGGGGATCGCGGTCGCCTACTTCGACGGCCCCGGCGGAACGCAGGTTCCACGCCAGGTCGTCGACGCGATGACGGATTACCTGCTCCATCACAACGCCAACACGCACTGGCAATATCCCACCTCGATCGAGACGGACGCGGCGATCGCCGCGGCGCGAGAAGTGATGGCGGAGTTCTTGAACGCCGCGGCGCCCGAAGTCGCCTTCGGCGCAAACATGACGACGTTGACCTTCCATCTCTCCCGGGCGTTGTCGCGCCAATGGGGCCCCGGCGACGAGATCGTCGTCACCGAGCTCGATCACCATGCCAACATCGATCCCTGGCGCGCGCTCGAGCGCGAGCGCGGGATCGCGGTCCGGTCGGTCGCGATGCGGCCCGAGACCGGACAGCTCGACGAAGAGGACCTCGAGCGCGCGATCACTTCGAGAACGAGGCTCCTGGCTGTCGGCGCCGCGTCGAACGCTCTCGGAACAATCAACGACGTGAGACGGATCGTCGAGATGGCCCACGCCGCCGGAGCGCTCGCGTTCGTGGACGCGGTTCACTATGCCCCCCACGTCCTGGTGGACGTCGAGGAGCTCGGCTGCGATTTCTTGACCTGCTCCCCTTACAAGTTCTACGGACCCCACCTCGGCGTGTTGTGGTGCCGGCGCGAGCTGCTCGATTCGCTCGACGTGCCGAGGCTCGAGCCGGCGCCCAACGATGCCCCCGAGCGCCTCGAGACCGGAACTCTCAGCCACGAGGGGATCGTCGGCGCGGCAGCCGCCGTGAACTTTCTGGCGTCTCTGGGCGGCGACGCGTCCTCGAAGCGGCGTGGCGCGCTCGAAGCGGCCTTCGCCGGGCTCCACGTCCGAGGTCAACGGCTCTTCGAGCGGCTCTGGAACGGACTCGGGCAGATTCCACGGGTGACGCGCTACGGTCCGCCTCCGGAGGCGCCGCGCACGCCGACGGTTTCGTTCGTCGTTGCGGACCGCACAGCCGACGACGTCGCACGGGCGCTGGCCCGCCGCGCCGTCTTCGTCTCGAGCGGCGATTTCTATGCCGCAACCGTCGTCAAACGCCTCGGCCACGAGAAGGACGGGGTCGTGCGCGCCGGGTGCGCCTGCTATACGACGGAAGAAGAAGTCGAGCGGCTGCTCGAAGGTCTCCGGGAGATCGCGCGCTAGCAGGCTGCTTGAAAATGGATGCGGGCGTCGCGGCCGGCGCTTTGCACTTGGCGCTCCTCTCCACGCACCATCGAAATCACGAGCGGATCTCTTTGCCACGCGCCGGCAAAGCGCCGGCCGCCCTTCGGGTTACGGCGGCGCGGGGCCATCTGCATCGTCGGCCGCTCCTCGACGATGCCAACGCATCGCCGTCGTCGCGGCTCCTTGCATCTGACCCCACGGCGCTCGTAACGCCGCCTCACACCCTTTTTCAGCACCCTGCTAGATCATTCGAGCGAGACGCGCCGTCGCGGCGGCAACACAAACCCCGGTAAGCCTGGTCGATAATCGCCCCATGAAAGCCGTTCGCGTCGACGTCGCCGGCGCCGTCTCGGTCGTCGAGCTGCCGGAGCCCGCGATCGGCCCGGGCGAGGCGCTGATGAGGACGAGCGTCTCGGGGATCTGCGGGTCGGATCTGCTCGAGTGGTACGTCCGGCAGAAGGCCGGCGCCGTGCTCGGCCACGAGGTCTCGGGCGAGATCGTTGCCGTCGGCGCCGGCGTGACCGGGTTTCGAGTCGGGGACCGCGTCGTTCCCCATCATCACGCTCCCTGTCTCTCCTGCATTGAGTGCGTGCGGGGCCACTACGTGCAGTGCCACGAGTGGAGGTCTTCCCATCTGGATCCGGGAGGAATGGCGGAGCTCGTTCGGATCCCCGCCGGCAACTTATCCCGCGACACGCTCAAGGCACCGGAGACGATCTCCGACGAGGAAGCGAGCTTCACCGAGCCGCTGGCCACGGTTGTGAAGGCATTCCGGCGCGGCCGGTTTGCAGCCAGCCGGTCCATTCTGTGCGTGGGCCTGGGCACGACGGGGCAGCTCGCGCTTCGTCTCGCGCGAGCGAGAGGCGCCTCGCTCATCGCCGGTGCCGACAGTGTCGCCTCCCGGCTCGCTCTGGCGCGCACGAGCGGCGCCGAAGCGGTCATCGACGTCGATCGCGAAGCGATCCGGGAGGGGGGGCTGCGGTTCTCCGGCGGCCGCGGCTTCGACTTTGTCTTCGTGGGCCCGGGCAGTCCCGAGGTCATTCGTGAGGCCTTCGCCGTCGTGGCCCCGGGGGGGACACTGCTGCTCTTCACGATGGCGCCGCCGGGCATACAGTGGCCGGTCGCGCTCCACGATCTGTACTTCTCGGAGATCTCGATCGTCCCGTCGTATTCCTGCGGGCCCGATGACACACGGGAGGCGCTCGAGCTTCTGTCGGGCCGGCGCGTCGCCGTCGCCGATCTGGTGACGCACCGGTTCGGGATCGATCGCGCCGGAGAGGCATTCGCGCGAGCTCGCGAGCCCGAGGGCTCGATCAAGGTCGTGATCACGTTCCCCGCTCAGGGCGAGGTTCGGCCTTGATCGATCGTAGGGGAGGGGCCTCGTCCCCTCCCGCGGGCGGCCACGAGGGCCGCCCCTACCGATGCCGGCGTCGATGACTCATAAGACACGCCTCGATTTGCTGCTCGTCGCGCGGGGCCTGGCGCCAACGCGGGAGAAGGCGCAGGCGATGATCTTAGCGGGCCTCGTCGAGGTCGACGGCCGGCGGGCGGAGAAGGCCGGGGAGGCAATCCTCGAAGACGCACAGGTCGCCGTCGGCGGACCGCCGCATCCCTACGTCTCGCGCGGCGGGGTGAAGCTCGCGGCGGCGCTCGATCACTTCGCCGTCGATCCGGGGGGCCTCATCTGTCTCGACGTGGGCGCGTCGACGGGAGGGTTCACCGATTGCCTGATCCAACGCGGCGCCGCGCGGGTCTACGCGATCGATGTCGGCCATGGACAGCTCGACGCGAAGCTGCGCGGGAATCCCCGCGTCGTCGTGCGCGAGGGGGTAAACGCGCGTGCTCTCTCCGCCGCCGAGGTGCCCGAGCAAGTCGATCTCGCCGTGGTGGACGTGTCCTTCATCTCGCTCCGGCTCGTTCTTCCCGCTGTGGTCGCGCGGACGAAGCCCGGCGGCGCGATCATCGTCCTCGTCAAGCCGCAGTTCGAAGCGGGGCGGGGCGAAGTGCCCCGCGGCGGCGTCGTTCGCTTGGAAGAGACCAAACGCCGCGTCGTGGCGGAGATCGAGGAAGCCGGACTTCGTCTCGGTCTTCGAGTCCTCGGCGCGGTCTCCTCTCCCATTCGTGGAGCGCGCGGCAACGAGGAGTTTCTGATCGGATTTCGTGTAAATTGAGCGGGATGAAGGGGTCGCGCGCCTCCCGCCCGAGGTTTCGATGCGTCGGCATCGTGGCGAAGGTCGCTTCCGCCAGAGCCGTCCGCCTCGCCGCCCTCCTGGATAGGGCCCTTCGTCGTCGGGGGAGGCGCGTCGTATTCGATACGGGGACGGCCGAGGCTCTGCGCCGCGACGACGGCTACGCGCGCGCCCGCGTCAGCCGCGTCGCGGACTTAGTGCTCGTGCTCGGCGGCGACGGCACGCTCCTCTCGGTCGCCCGGGCGGCGCCGGCGGGCACGCCGCTGCTCGGCATCAATATCGGCCTGTTGGGCTTTCTCGCCGGGATTCCTCAGGAAGACGCGCTCGCCCGCCTCGGCGAGATCCTGGCTGGAGGCTTCCGCGAGGACCGCCGCCGCCGGCTCGACGTGGCGGTGTCCCGAGGTCCGCACGCCGGGACCTACCGGGCCTTGAACGATGCCGTGCTCAATCGGGAGGCGCTCGCCCGGATCTTCACATTCACGGTCGCGCTCGACGGGCGTACGGTGACCGAATTCCGCGCCGACGGCGTGATTCTGTCGACCCCGACTGGTTCGACCGCCTACAACCTTTCCGCCGGCGGTCCGATTCTTCATCCCCAGCTCCCCGCCATCGTGATCACACCGATCTGCCCGCATACGCTGGGACAGAGGCCTCTCGTCGTCCCCGCGTCCACCGGGATCCGGGTTCAGGTCGTCGGCCCCGCTCGCAGGGATGGCGGCGTCTACCTGACGCTCGACGGCCAGGAGGGGTTTCCGATCCTCGCGGGAATCTCCGTCGACGTCCGCTCGAGCGCGTCGTCGGTCACTCTCTTGCGGCCTCCCGAGACCGATCACTTCGATCAGCTCGCGGGAAAGCTCTCCTGGGGCGTCTAAGCCCGCATTATTCATGATCGACTCCCTCGCTGCGCTCGCCGATCCTTTTCGCGACGCCTCTGAGTCCGTCGCACGATGCGACGGAATGGTCGTCATCGCTCCTCGGCGATGCTGTTGTTCTTTCCCTGTCGCTGCGGACAAGTCTCTGCCCCCTTCCGGCCGCGTCGAGCGGCCGCTACAGATGTCCTTCCTTGTCTCGTCGAAAAATCTCTGTCGCGGACAAGCGTCTTCCTCCTTTCTCACCATCGCTCCGAGAACGACTCGAGTTGTCGCAGATGGTTGCTCGTGTTCCGGCCGGGTGACCATGAATAATCCGGGCTAGCCCGCCGTACTGACGGATGTCGGGCGAAGAGAAACGCGACGGCCGGACCGGAACGCCGCACGAGGCGCAACGTCTCTCCGCCGCCCGTCTTCTCATCATCGTCGTTCTTTTCCTGGTCCTGGCCGTCTACTCGATCTGGAACTCGGACCGCTTCCAGTCGCTCTTTCAGGGCGTCTCGGAGGCGCGGCTGTCGGAGTTGCTCCAGCGGCCGGTCAACTTCCGGCGCGTGGATTTCCAGATCTTTCCGCCCTCCGTCCACTTGGCGGACGTGCGCATCGGCAACGACCCGCGGATCTCAGACGAGCCGCTTCTCTGGGCCGAGGAACTGTCGATCGGCGGGGGGATATCGGTCACCGGAGGCGAGCTGCGCCTGGGACGCGTTCGCGCTCTGCGCCCGAAGGTCTCCCTCGTCCAGTTTCCCGATGGAACCTGGAACCTTCCGCCGGGACTCGCGCGCCCGGCAGGCAAGGGAGGCCTCCAGGTGAGAGTCGGCGAGCTTGTCGTGCAGCAGGGAACCTTTGGTTTCAACGGCAAGGCGATGGGTCTTGATGGCCGACTCGACGATTTTGCCGCGGAGATCTTTTCGCTACCGCGCAACCGCTATCGCGGGACACTTGCCTGCCGAAAGGCCGCGCTCCGCCTGCCCGGCGTCGAGCCGCTCATCTTCGGCCTCGACCTGAGTTTTCGTCTCGACCCATCACAGGGCGTGGCCGTCGAGAAGCTCCACGCCAGCGGTCCGTTCGGCGAACTCCGCGCGGCCGGGGAGATCGAAGACCTCAAGAACCCCAGTGTCCTGCTGCTCGCCTCGGGCGAATTCCACATAGCGGAGGTTGAGCGGTTCCTCCGCTCGAGCCTCGGGTTTTCCGGCGACGCTCGGCTGCGCGCGGATGTCCGGATCCCGCCCGGGGGCGCCTTTCGAATCACCGGGCATCTCGTGGCGGCGCACGTCGACGCGAAGGGGTTTCCGGTCGAGGACCTCGAGGCGACGGTGCTTGCCCGCCCCGAGGCCCTCGTGGCGCGAATTGAGAAGGCGCGGTACGCATCGGGCGAAGCGGCCGGCATGTTCCGCCTGGAGAATCTCGTTTCCAACGGTCGGCCCCAGCCGATGTCGCTGGCGCTCGAAGCCAGAGGCGTCTCGCTCGAGCGCTTCTTCGGCGACTTGAAGCTCCCCGGGACGGGACTCTCGGGGGCGGTGAGCCTCTCCGCGTCGCTTCGATGGGGGGAGGCGGGTCTCGAACATGCCAACGGAGGCGCCACGCTCGCGATCGAGCCGGGTCCGGCGGCTTCGATCCTCCGCGGACGCTTCGGCGTCCCGACCGCGGGAGGGGGGCCAGTCACCGTGGTCGACGGTCGTGTCGGCTTCAACGGGACCCCCTTCCGGTTCCCCGCCTCCGCGGTGGAGATGACTGGCGGACTACGGATCGGTCAGTGGACGCCCGATTTCGATTTTCGCATCCGCTCGCGCGATCTCTCCGAGCTCGATCGGATATTCCAGAACTTCGTAGCGGCCGGCGGCGACACTCCCGAGCCGCTCGGCCTCGCCGGCAGCGGAGAGATCAGCGGACACATCGCCAAGTCCTGGAGCGATCCGGACGCGACGGTGCAGTTGGCGGCGGAGAGCGCCCGCTATGGAGGGGTCTTTTTCGGGAGCGTGCGTGGTTCGGCCGAGATGCACGATGGCGCCTTCTTCTTTCATCCGCTGCGCGTCTACGACGGCAACGCCTCCGTCTCGGTCGAGGGAACGGTGCGTTTCCGCAAGGACCCGCAGCGGTCGAAGCTCGATCTCACGCTCACGGCCAAGGACTATCCCGTGGCGCGGTTTCTCGAATATCTCGACTTGAAATTGCCGATCGAAGGACGCGTGACAGGAAGCTTTCCGCTCGTCGGAAATCCGCCGGATGCAGTCTCGGGAGGGGGCGTCGCGGCGCTTGATGACGCCGTTCTCTGGGGCCAGAAGGTCTCGCGCGTCACCGGTCGTCTGGGGCTGACCCCGGGGCGTCTCGATCTCGAGGACGTGCGGGCCGACGTCGGCGGCGGGGTGATCGGCGGGCGAGGATCCCTCGCCTACAAGCAGAAGACCTTCGAGATGCGAGCGGCGGGAGACGACATTCCGATCGACTCCCTCGACGCGGCGCGGGAAATATCGTCCGAGATCTCGGGCAAGCTTTCCTTCGACGTGTCGGGCTCCGGCTCGGTCGACCGACCGGACCTCACGGCGTCGGCCTCCCTTTCCGAAGCAAGGTTCTACGGACACGACATCCCGGCATCGCTCGAACCGCGGCTCGCCGTTCGCATCGTCCATGGAGATCTGGATGGCTCCCTTTCCGCGCCCGGCCGCTGGACCGTGACGGCGAAAGGAGACCTCGGCGCTTCGCCCCCGGAGCTGGACGTCGGTTTGGACGTGCGCGATCTCGTGGCGCTGATGCTCTTCACGCCGGCCGGTCTTCCCGCCGGGGACGGCGGAGCGCTCGCGGCGCGCGGCCGCATCGCTCTCCCGGCGAGGAAGGGGGAGAGTCCGTCGGGGGACTTTGTCGTGACCGAGGCGCGGTTGGACGCGCGCGACCGTCCGGGCCTGCTTCGGAACGCCGGCGACGTGCGCCTGTCGCTTTCTTCCGGAAAGATCACGCTTTCCGAGCTGCACGCCGTCGGCGAGGGGGTCGACCTGCGCCTGCGCGGCTCCCTCGACACGGCAGGGGAGAAGCCCGTCCTGGACGCGCGCCTCTCGGGATACGCCGACGCCGCGGTCCTCGGCTTAGCCCTCCCCGATCTCCTCCTCGGCGGCCGGTTGACCCTCGACCTCGCAACGAGCGGTGCCTTCGAGAACCCGGCCATCAACGGAAGCGTCCGCATCGAGAATGGAAAGTACCGCGCCGCCGGATACTCCTTCGACGACATCGAAGGCAACCTCCGCTTGGTCGGCTCGGGTGGGGAGGTCGAAGGGCTCCGGGCGAAGGTTGGCGACGGAGACTTCTTCGCGGCGGGGACATTCCGGCTCGACCGAAAAGAACTGAAGGACTTTCGTTTCGCGCTCCAGGGCCGGCGTGTTCCGGTTCGGGCGATCCCCTCCCTTCGACTGACCGTCGACGCGGATCTCGTCGCTTCCGGCAACGGGACGGGCAACCAGATCCGCGGCCAGGTGACGCTATTGCGCGGGACGTACTCCAAGGACGTCGAGCTGACGATCTCCGACCTTCTCGCCCGGACGCGCCCTACCGGCGTCACCGCTCGCGAGGCTTGGAAGGAAAAGACCGCCCTGGACGTGCGCATCGTCTCGGCCGCTTCGCTCGAGGTGCGCAACAATCTGGCCCGACTCTCGGGCAGCGTGGACCTGACGGCGCGGGGCACGCTCGCCGATCCCGTGCTCCTGGGCCAGATCCTCCTGGACGAAGGGGGGCGCGTCGTCTTTGCCGACATCCGCTACGAGATCGAATCCGGCACGATCAGTTTCTCGAACACGGCGAGAATCACACCGTTCATCGACCTGCGCGCTCGCGCGGAGGTCAAGGGGTACGACCTCGTGGTGTCCTTGGTCGGCACGTGGCCCCGGATCACGGCAAACTTCACGTCGGACCCGCCGCTGTCCAACGACGCGATCCTGGGACTCGTCTTGAGCGGCGTGCCACCGGATACGCGGGCCCAGAGCGACACCGCCGGGCAGCTCGTTTCGGCCGCCGGCGGCGTCGTCTCGGGGGCCGTCACGGGCGGCCTCACGCGGCGGACACAGCGCATCTTCCGGCTCGACCGCTTCCAGATCGATCCCGTCTTCGAAGGCAGCACGCTCTCCACCTTCCGCACCACGATCGGCAAACAGATCACTCCGGATCTCGCCGTGACTTCTTCGGTCGCCATCGACTCCAGTAAGCAGCCGATCATCCGCGTCGAGTGGCAGGCCACGGACACGATCCTGGTTCAACTGATCCGCGACGAGAACGGCATCCTCTCCCTCACGTTTCGGCGGCGCCTGCGCTTCTGATGCGGCGCGCGCATCAACGGCTGCTGCTCGCCCTGGGGCTCGCCGGTACCGCCGCGTTCGCGATGACCGCGCCGATCGCGCAGGACCTGTTCGGGCGGCCCGTCGCCTCGGTGGCGCTCACGGTGGACGGCGAGATCGACCGGCGCCAGATCGAGAGCTTGATCGCCATCCGGACCGGATCGCCGCTCTCCGAAGATGACACCGCCGCGACGATTCGCAACCTCTATGGCACTCTGCAGTTCGCCGACGTCTTGATCGAGGCGGAGCCTGCGGAGGGCGGCGAAGTCGCGGTGACGGTCCACCTCTGGAAGGCCTTTCGGGTCCGCTTAATCTCGTTCTCGGGAAAGTCCACCGTTTCGCGCGAGGACATGCGCCGCGTCGTGCCGCTCCTCGAGGGAGATCCATTCAATGCCGCCGCTCTGGCGGAAGGCGCGTCGGGGCTGGAGCGCCGTCTCTCGACGGAAGGCTATCTCCACCCCGTCATCGACCCGGACGTGAGCTTCGAGCCGGACACGTTCTCGGTGTCGGTCGTCTATCGGATCGCCGCGGGGGAGCGTGCCCGGGTAGCGCCCCCCTTCTTCGATGGCTCGACGAGCCCGTTTGAGCCGGAACAGCTCCTGAGGAAGGCGCATCTGAAGGTGGGCGCCCGGTATCGCGAGACGAAGGCCCGCGCCGATGCGGACCGCTTTCGCAAGTTCCTGCTGGAGAAGGGCTACTGGAAAGCGAACGTCGAGCTGATTGCCGCCGAGCCGACCGACGACGGCCGGGTGCGTCCGGTCTACCGGATCGCGGTGGGACCCCGCGTGGAGATTGCCGCGACCGGCATTTCCGAGAAGCGGGTCCGGCGGGAGTTCCTATCGCTGCTGCCCGGACAGAGCTTCGATGCCGACCTGCTCCAGCAATGGGTGGATAAGACGCGTCAGGACCTGCAACGCCGGGGCCACTATCGGGCGCGGCTCGATGCGACGACGTCCGAAGGCTCAAGCTCGGTCACCGTCAAGGTGACGGAGGAAAAGGGGGCGAAGTATTCCGTCGAGAAGATCGTCTTTTCGGGCAACTCCTCGGTCGAAGGAAAGACCCTTCGCGGACTCATGGTCACACGCAAGAGAGGTCTCCCGCTCCTCCAAAAGGGGCGCCTGATCGACACCGACCTCGACGAGGACGTCAGCGCGATTCTGGGCTACTACCAGACCCACGGCTGGATCGACGCCCGCATCAACAAGCCGGCCGTGACGGAGGGCTCGAGGCCCAGTCGCCTCCAGCTCGAGATCGCGATCGTCGAGGGTCCGCGCACCTATGTCGCCAGCCGCCGCGTCGAGGGCGCCGAGCACTTGACGCGCGAGGAGGTCGACCGCCTCTTGACCGTCCGAGAGGGACAGCCCTTCAATCCGAGCGCCGTACGACAGGACGTCTTCTCGCTGACCTCCCATTACTGGAACACGGGCTGGCGCGAGGCCTCGGTGCAGGACTCTTCCTCTATCTCTCAGGACCGCACGCGGGTCAACGTCGAGTATCGGGTAGCCGAGGGGACGCGCTCCTTCTTCGGCAAGACGATCGTTCGGGGCAACGCCGTGACCCACCCGAATCGGATCCTCCGCCAGGTCGCCTGGAAGGAAGGCGATCCCTACTCCGAGGAGAAGATCGCTGATACGCAGAAGAACCTGGCGCGCACCGGCGTCTTCCGCTCGATCGAGATCCGCCCGCAGCCGATCGACCCGGAGAACCAGTCGCGCAGCATCGACATCGGGCTCTCCGAGGCCCGGCGGTTCTCGCTCCTATACGGCTTCGGTTATCAGAACGCGCCCGGAGCCGCGGAGAACCGTAACGACGGCTTCGCCATCGTCGGCGGCACCTACCGGAACCTCTTCGGCTCGATGCGGTCGACATCACTGGAGATCCAGTACGCTCCGATCTCCAAACGCGGCCACGTCTTCGCGACCTTCATCGAGCCGTATCTCTTCAACACCGACGTCCCCCTGACTTTCGTCGCCTTCTTGAGCCGCGAGCCGATCCAGGACATCGACATCGACCGGCAGGGCGGTTATCTCGAGTCGGTGCGACTCTTCCCGCACTACCTGCGCGTCGGCTTGAGGTACGAGTACCAGCAGATCAAGCCGAACAACCCCGAGGACCTCTCGACGATCGAGCTCGAGAAGTTTCCGAGGTCCGACCGTCCCATCAAGCAGTCCGCCATCGGCCCCAATCTGCTCTACGACCGGCGCGACGACATCCTCGATCCCCATCGGGGCTACTACTGGACGCTCGCCGGAAAGTACGCGTTCCCTCTGTTCGCCGCCGATGCACGTTACGGCAAGGTGTCCGCGCAGGGGGCGTGGTTCACGCGTCTGGCCAACGGCGTTCTGGGAGCGTCGATCAAGGCGGGCGCGATCTTTCCGTACGATCTGGAGGCGAAGATCCCCGTGCCCATCGCGGAACGGTTCTTTTCGGGAGGGTCCGCATCCGGCCGGGGCTTCGACACCGACCTGCTCGGAATACCGGGCGTAACGGTCGACTACGACACGCAGGCGACGCTGCACACGGGCTCCGGCACCGGGTCCTGTGCCGCGACCTTTCCGAATCTGTCCGAGTACGACTGCAACTTCGGCCCGCGGATCATCGGCGGCAACGGTTTCATGGCCTGGAGTCTTGAGTATCGCTTTCCGATCCTCGGAAACCTCGGAGTTTCGGTCTTCTACGAGCTCGCGCAGGTCTGGGAGCACCCAGAGGACATCCGATTCGCGATCGAGGGCAAGGAGGGAATGAGGCAGTCGATGGGCGCCGGTCTCCACTACTTGACGCCGATCGGACCGCTGCGGCTGGAGTACGGCCTGCCCGTCGAGCGGCGCACCATCGACTTCAACGTCACGACGACCGACAAGGACGGCAATGTCATCATCCTCGGGAGGGGCTCGACGAAGGAGTCGGGACGCGTGCTGCTGTCGATCGGCTATCCGTTTTAGACGATTGACGATTGAAGATTGAAGATGGACGATTGAGGGCAATCGGCAATCGGCAATCGGCAATCGCCAATCGACAATCGCCAATCGACACTTGCTACAATCGCCACATGCCGCTGTACGAGTATGTCTGCCGCGAGTGTCAGCATCGGTTCGAGGAGTTCGTCCTCGGCGATAGCCGTCCCCGCTGTCCCTCGTGTCAGAGCGGCGAGCTAGAGAAGCTCTTGTCGGTTTTCGCGGTCAACTCTGGAGGAGCTCGCAGTAGAGCGTCCAACGCCCCATCTGCCTGCGGTTCCTGCGGCGACCCGCGCGGCCCGGGCTCCTGCTCAACGGACTGACTAGACCGCCGCGGAAACGCCGGCCGGTGCCGCCGCCAGCTGGCGTTCTCGCTCGGCGAGCGCTGTGCGAAGGGCCTCGACATCGTCCTCCGTCGAGGTCGAGAGACCGGTAAACGGCGCCTCGGCGAGGGCCTCGCGGTAGGGAAGCGACGCCAGTCCGCCGTCGCGCAACGCATGGACGAGCTTGAGCGTCCGAAGGGCGTCGAACCATGCGTGGAAGTGCCGAAGAATGGTCGGAGCATCGCCGGAACGCGCGATGGCTTCGCGCATGGCGGGAAACGCGCCCATGCGCTCGAGCGACCCGACCAGCAGATCCGTCGAAAAGAAGGGATTGCCGCACGGCAGCTCCCCGAGCGCCCGCTCCACCTGGCCTCCCGAGCGGGCGATGGCTGAGAGAACGCGCAGCCACGCGGCCAGATGCGCGAAAACCAAGGGATGGTAGAGCCGGAAGCCGGACACGGCGTGCCGCCTGGAGACCAGTTGCGAGAGCGCCTTCCCGGTGCCGAACGGGACCCGATCGGAAATGCGTCCCTCCAGACGGAGCGGCGCCCCGGCGAGGCGGACGATCGATCCCACTTTGGCGAGCTTGTTCAAGATGTAGAAATCCTCGGCCGCATTCTTCTTCGGAAAACCGCGAACCTCCGCGTAGGCCAGCGGCCGAATCGCCACGCAACTGCCCATGTTCTGGTAGGCGTACGGCGAGCCGGCCCACGCGAGTCCGAGCGTGTAGTAGCGCAGCGAGATCTCGTAGAGGCGTGCGGCGCGCGCCAAGGCTTCGTCGTCGCCGAAGCAGTGCTCGAAGAAATAGAGCGCCGCCGCGTTGCCGGACACTTCGATCGAGTCGGTCTGTTCGAAGTAGTCATTGGTCAGAACGGTGTCCGCGTCCGTATTGTGAATCCAGGGCGATTCGATGCGGCCTGAACCGTACAGGCGCAGCGCAAAATCGTTTCCGACCTTGCGCGCGAGCCCCACCCCCTGCCCCTCGGGGAGAAAGCGTCCGGGTCCCGCGCGGTCAATGACGACGATCTTGCCGTCCGGATACGAGAGGACCGCCACCCTCTCCTGGGCGATCTCCTCGACGCGTGACGCGGCGCCCCGCAGGCGGTCTCGCGCGGCGGCGTTGGCCTGGTGGACATGGGGCGGCGAGTCGCTTCGCGCATTGAGAACCACGATGACGAGCGTCTCGCCTCGAGGGCCGCGGGGCACCGACCCGAGCGCGTCGAAGAGGCTCTCTCCTTCGCCGTACGCCGGCACGATAAGCACGTGCCCGAATCGCCCCTCGAGACGATCGGCCGCGGCGGCTTCCGGCTCGGCCTGGAGGGAGAGGTACTTGGAGATGGCTTTGGAAGGAGTCACCAGGGAAACCTGGCGGAAGTCAACAGTCGACCATTCAGAGTCGAGATTTGGGAACATATTAGTATATGCTTATATATCCGAATTCGTTCTGGCCCTCGACTCTCCACTGTCACTGTCGACTGTTGA
>DASXTI010000046.1:0-5157 GCA_036505535.1 Thermoanaerobaculia bacterium | reverse complement strand
CGACAGCACCGCATACTTGCCCGGCGGGTCCGCCGAGGGGTCCTTCGCGAGCTCCTCGGCGAGGTGCGGCACCGTCGCCGGGAACGACGGAAAGTTGTAGAACTCGCTCTCGCGAAAGACGGAATCGAAGCTGTCGATGAGATCGACGAGAAAGCGCTTGGCCCCTTCGATGTTCCGGGCGAACTTCCAGATCACGTAGCAGTTCATGACGTGCTCCGAGGCGATGCGCCGCACGGGGCCCTTGAGCGCCGGGACGAGACCGATTCTTCTCGCGATCTGGGGGTTCTCCTTCTCGGCCGTCCGGGTGACGGAGATGGCATTGCAGATGAACGAGGCGCGTCCGGCGAGCATCATGCGGTTGTTCGAGGAGGGATCCCAGGTGAACACCTCCGGAGTCATCGTCTCCTTGTAGAGGGCGCGGACGAACTTCAACGCCTCGATAGTTTCCCTGGAGTTGACGACGACCCTCCCCTTCTCGTCCTGCTCGGCCCCACCGAAGGACCAGAGCACTGCGCGCAGCGCCATGTTCGAGTCCACTTCCTGAGAGAGCCCGATGCCGACGGGGTTTTCGAACTTCTCTTTGATTCGCCGGCCGCCCACGCGCAGGTCATCCCACGTATCGGGGCCATTCGGAAAGCCGACTTCGCTCCACAAATCGATCCGATAGTTGCCCGGATCCGGCACGTAGGAGTCGGAGAATGCGAAGTACTTGCCGGTCTTCGGATTGAACGTGGATCGAAGCGCCAGCGGCACCATCCTGCCGTGCCGCCGCTCGACCTCTTGGACGATTTCGGTGTGGTCGATGACGCGGCCCTCGTAAGCCGCCGGAGGAGAGACGAAGAGAAAGAGATCGTGCCCCTGTCGCGCCGCAGCTTCGGCGGCTCCCCGCGCGTTGACCTCGGCCGCGGACATGTGATCGACGATCACGTCGGTGCCATGCTTTGCGCCCCATTCCTTCGCGTAGACGCCATCGAACCAGCGGTCGTATCGCGGAACGAAGTGGCTCCATTGAAGGATCTTGAGCGTCTTGCGGGCCGCAGGCGCACGATTGCTCGTGCGCGCGCACGAGAGGGCGGGATACGCGCCGGCGGCCGCCAGCGCCGCGGCGGCGGTCTTGACGAACCGCCGTCTCGAGATTCTCTTTTTGCGCCGAGGCATCATCGATTCGTCCGGTCCCGAGCGTCCATGCCCGTCCGCATTTCGCACCGGATCGCAAGTCTATAATCGGCGCCGTGGCCATCCTCGAGCCGGGAGCATCATTCCCCATCCTCACGCTTCGCGATGAAAGCGGCTCCGTCGTGTCCCCATCGTCCCGGGAGACGCTCTATGCCGTGTTCAAGACCACCTGTCCGACCTGCGAGCTCGCCTGGCCGTATCTCGAGCGCATCCGGCAGGCGGCCGCGGGCGGAGCGCTCGAGATCCTTGCCATTTCGCAGGACGATCCCGAGACGACCTCGGCCTTCAACACGCGGCTCGGTATCCGCGTGAAGACGGTATACGACCCCGAGCCGTGGACGGCCTCCGATTCGCTCGGAATCACCAGCGTCCCCACTTTCATCCGCGTCGGCCCGGACAGCTCGGTCGACCAAATCGTCGTCGGCTTCGACCGCGAGCAGATGGAGGAATTCGGGCGGCGCGCGGCTTCGCTCGCCCGTCGACCAAACTCGGGACTCTTCCGCACCGGCGAGGACGTCCCGGCCATTCGGCCGGGCTGATCCTCGCGAAACGCCGGCAGGTCGCCGGAGAAAGCCATCCGTGGTTAGAAAACCCCAAACGCTCGGAGAATTAAAGGCCAGCGGCTACCGGTCCCGCGGCGTCAAGGAAGAGTTGCGAGAGAATCTTCGCCACGCCCTTTCACGCGGAGACAGCCCTTTCGAAGGGATCCACGGCTACGAACGGACCGTGCTTCCCTCCCTCTACAACGCCGTTCTTTCGAAGCACGACTTTCTGCTGCTCGGCCTGCGCGGACAGGCGAAGACCCGCCTGCTTCGGCTGCTCGTCAACCTTCTCGACGCCGAGATCCCGGCCATCGCCGGCAGCGAGCTCAACGAGGAGCCGTTCGCCCCGATCACGAAGTACGGCCGCCGCATCCTCGCCGATAAGGGGGACTCAACACCGATCGTCTGGATCCCTCGGGAGGAGAGGTACCGCGAAAAGCTCGCGACGCCGGATGTCACGATCGCGGACTTGATCGGCGACATCGACCCCATCAAGGCCGCGACCGAGCGGCGCGCCTACTCGGACGAAGAAGTCATCCACTTCGGCATCGTGCCGCGCACCAACCGCGGCATCTTCGCGATCAACGAGCTGCCAGACTTACAGCCCCGCATCCAGGTGGGCCTTCTCAATATCCTCGAAGAGCGCGACCTGCAGATCCGCGGCTTCCCCGTGCGCATTCCGCTCGACATCCTTCTGGTCTTCTCGGCCAATCCCGAGGATTACACCAACCGCGGCAACATCATTTCGCCGTTGAAGGATCGGATCTCCTCGCAGATCTTCACGCATTACCCGGAGGACGTGACGGTCGCCGCGAAGATCACCGCGCAGGAGGCCTGGCTCGAACGGGATGGCGGCCCATCCGTCGAGATTCCCGACCTCTTCCGCGAGCTCGTCGAGGAGGTCGCCTTCGCGGCGCGCGCTTCGGAGTTCGTCGACCAGTCCTCGGGCGTGTCGGCCCGGATGCCCATCTCGGCGATCGAAATTCTCGCTTCGAATCTGGAGAGGCGTGGAATCAAGAACGGGGAGGTGCGCGTCTCGCCGCGCCTCTGCGACCTTCCGGCCACGCTGCCGGCCATCACCGGAAAAGTGGAGATGGTCTACGAGGGGGAGCAGCAGGGCGCCGAGGTCGTCGCGAAGAAGCTCATCGGGACGGCCGTCAGGAAGCTCTTCGACGCCAAGTTTCCGGCCCCGGACTCCGGGCGTCCCAGCGAGCGGCGGCGGCAGGAGCTCGAAGAAGACGAGGAGGCGGGTCCCGTGCGGCGCTCCCGCGTGCCGGTGCCGGAGAAGATCCATCCCCTCTACGAGTCGATCGTGGCGTGGTTCGCGGCGGGCAACCGCGTGACGATTTCAGATGACACGCCGTTCGTCGAGCATCTGGCGCAGCTCCAGGCGGTGCCGGGACTCAAGAAGGCGGTCGAGGAGCACTTCTCCCCCGCCTCGAAGGAAGAGCTGGCCATCGGAATGGAGCTCGTCCTCGAGGGTCTCACCCAGCACCTAAAGATTGCTCGCGAAGATCTCGACTCCCGCATCTCGTACGCGGAGATGCTCAAGTTCAACCTCGTCCGGAGCCGGACGAACTGAGGATGGCGGAACGCACGTTTCGCGCGCGCGTTCTGGCGCGCGAGCCCCTTCTCGGCGCATTCCTGACCTGGCCGACCGAAGGCGCGGTCGAGCTCCTCGCGATCGCCGGCTTCGACTTCGTGGTTTGCGACACGGAACACGGCTTCTTCAATCCCGAATCGGTCGAACGCATGGCGCGCGCCGCCGAGAGCGCAGGAATCCCCGCGATCGTGCGCGTCGGAAGCTGCCAGTCCGCGGCCGAGGCGGGGCGGGCGCTCGACGCCGGGGCCGCGGGAACGCTCTTCCCGCGTGCCGATGGCGCGGCCGCCGTGCACGGCGCGATCGATAGCGTCAAGTTCGCTCCTATCGGCAAGCGCGGCCTCGGGGGCGTGCGGGCGAATCGCTATGGCGCGACGGCGCTCGAGCGCTTCGTCGTGGAGGCCAACGAATCCACGAGCGTGTTCGTCCAGATCGAGACCTCGGGCGCCTTGAACGCTCTGTCCGAGATCGCAAGCTCGAGACACCTCGACCTTCTCTTCGTGGGGCCCAACGACCTCACACAGGCGCTCGGCGTCCCCGGTCAATACACGGAGCCGCGCTATCGCGCCGCCGTCGAGCGGGTCGGCGCCGCGGCGAAGGAGTCCGGAAAGGGGGCAGGCATCATGCTCCGCGGCGCCGACGAGATCGCTGGGCTCGCGGCTCTCGGGTATCACCTCTTTACGACGAGTGATCGGGGTCTGCTTTCCGAGTCCGCGCGTGCCTGGCGGACGGCGGTCGGGCGGGCGTAGGATCGGTTTGCGCCATGCGCTACCGCTACTCCGACTATCCGATCGACCTGCTGCGGAGCCTCCTGACCTATCAGGAGCTCGTGAAGCTCTTCCTCCAGCTCGTCCTCCAGACGGGAGGCGACGTCGAGGAGGCGCTGCGCTGGATGAAGTACCTCCAGGAGCGCGGGATGATCGATCCCGGCATCGACCTCGAGGAGTTCCGCAAGGCCCTCGAGAAAAACGAAATGGTCGAGGAGCGAGGCGGGCAGCTCGCTCTCTCGGCCGCGGGCGAACGCCGCATTCGCCGCTCCGCGCTCGAAGAGATCTTCACTTCGCTGACGAAAGCAGGTTCCGGATACCACGCCGTGCCCCGCGCCGGGGCCGGCGGCGAGCTCCTTCCCGAGACGCGCCCCTACGAGTTCGGCGACAGTCCCAGCGCGATCGACGGCGTCCGCACCATCGGCAATGCCCTGCGGCGGGACGCCGACGAGATCCGGCTGACGCCCGAAGACTTTGAGGTCCACGAGGAGGAACATCTGACCTCCTGCGCGACCGTCCTCGCCATCGACATCTCTCATTCGATGATCCTCTACGGCGAGGACCGTTTCACGCCCGCCAAGAAGGTCGCCCTCGCCATGGTCGAGCTCATCCAGTCGAAGTACCCGAAGGACTCGATCGACGTCCTGCTCTTCGGCGATGACGCGAAGCGGGTTCCCATCTCCGAGATCTCAAAGACCCAGGTCGGCCCGTTCCACACCAATACGAAGGCGGGCCTGGCGCTGGCGAGGAAGCTTCTCGTCCATCGCAAGAACCCCAACAAGCAGATCTTCCTGATCACCGACGGCAAGCCTTCGGCCATATGGGAGCGCGGACACCTTTACAAGAATCCCTTCGGACTGGATTTGAAGATCGTTAACCGCACTCTCGAAGAGGCGGATGCCTGCCGCCGCGACGGCATCACGATCACGACCTTCATGATCGCGACCGACACCTACCTCGTCGAGTTCGTCGACAAGCTCACCAAGATCAACCGCGGCCGCGCCTACTACGCTTCCCCCTACAACCTGGCCGAGTTTCTCTTCACCGACTACATCCGCAACCGCAAGAAGTT
>DASXTI010000045.1:0-3462 GCA_036505535.1 Thermoanaerobaculia bacterium | reverse complement strand
CCCGCCCTCCATCACGAGAACGCGCCGGACCTGAGCGCGCTGCATCTTGCGGCTCACCTCGTGGGCGTCGGCGTCCGGAGAGCACGTGACGAGCTCCGTCGTCATCACATCGGCGATCTTCACCTGGGATGGCTTCGCATCCAGTGACCCGAGGTGGAGGGCGATGTCCCGGTCCGTCACCACGCCGACGACCCGGGCCGCGCCGTTTCCCTTCGTGACCGGTACGATCCCGCAGTTCTCCTCCTTCATGATTCGCAAAGCGCAGGCCAGGTCGTGGTCTGGCTCGCAGGTCTTGGGACCCCTCGTCATCAGTTCGCCCGCCTTCAAGTTCATTGGACATACCTCCAGGCCTGGGTGATGCAGGAATCGTTCCGGGCGCCGGGGATACCCGAATGTCACTTCGATGACTTGAGGGAGCCGGCGCGCCCAACCTCCCAGGGCTCCGATGCCCAACCGGTCGGTCAGGCCGGGCGACCGCCCTCCACCACGAACAATCGGCTTCCTTTGACCACTTCATCGCCGACCGCCATCCAAGAGCCTGGAACGTCTGGCTCGTGGGAGGCGGCTCGGGTCACGGCTTCAAGCACGGGCCCCGCCCTAGGAGAGCTCGTCGCGGGCAACGTGCTCGGGAAAGCCGACCGAGCTACTCTTCTCCTTGTCTCGGTTCGAGGCTAAAGCATAAGCGTCCCTGTCGTCCCGAGTGAAGCGAGATAGCCGACCACCAGAGGCCAGCCCACTGCATTAGGGAACGACGTCCGCAGGACGGCGGTAACGCCGACCCGCGGCAGTAGGCAACGTTGCTCGAAGGCCAGCGGTCAAACCTCGCCAGCAGACAACGCCGAGCGGCGCTCGACGTTCATCCCGGAATCGACGGCCCGACCTCCTGATGAAGTCTGGGATAAAGGCCGCGCTTCGCGCGACGTTGCCTACTGCTGGGGGTTAGCCTCTGGTGGTCGGCTCCTCGTCGCCAGGCTCCTCGGGATGACAAGGCGGGAGGACCTTCCTGCGCGCCTCGAGCGCTGACGGTTCGATCCCGTTCAGCTCCACCAAGACTCCTCTCACGGAGGCCCCCGTCTCCTGCGCGCGGATAGAATCTGCACAACCTGATGACGGTCGCCGTCGGCACTCGTTTCGGGCCCTACGAGGTCGTTGCCCCCATCGGCGCGGGCGGGATGGGGGAGGTCTATCGGGCGCGGGACACGCGGCTGGACCGTACGGTCGCGATCAAGGTCCTCCCGCCGGATCTCTCCTCTTCGCCGGAGCTGCGCGATCGTTTCGAGCGCGAGGCGAGGACGATCTCGCAGCTCTCTCACCCCCACATCTGTGCACTCCACGACATCGGGCGAGAGGGCGAGGCGGACTTTCTCGTCATGGAGTATCTCGAGGGGGAGACGCTGGACGATCGGCTGAGCAGAGGCGCGCTGCCCTTCGAGCAAGTCTGCCGCTATGGCGCGGAGATCGCGCAGGCCCTCGGCGCGGCGCACGCCGCGGGGGTCGTCCACCGGGACTTGAAGCCCGGCAACGTGATGCTGACGAAGTCGGGCGTGAAGCTCCTGGACTTCGGGCTCGCAAAGGCTCTTGCCCCGGCCGCGCCGGTCGCTACCCTGACTTCGGCTCCGACTCGAGCCAAGGACTTGACGACCCAGGGGACCATCCTCGGCACGGTTCCCTACATGGCGCCCGAGCAGCTCGAAGGGAAGGAGGCGGACGCGCGGACGGACATCTTCGCCTTCGGCGCCGTGCTCTACGAGATGGCCACGGGCCGGAAGGCGTTCACGGGCTCCAGCCAGGCGGCGCTCATCTCGTCGATCTTGAGCTCCGAGCCGCCGCTGGTCTCTTCCATCCAGCCGACGAGCCCGCCGGCCTTCGATCGGCTGGTTAAGACATGCCTCGCCAAAGATCCGGCGGAGCGCTGGCAATCGGCCCACGACATCGGTCTCCAGCTCCAGTCGATCGGCGAACGCGCCTCGCTTCCGCACGCGGGAGCAGCGGGCGCTCCGAAGCGTCGACGCGCAGAATGGCTGGCCTGGGCGGTTGCCGCCGTTGTTGCCGCCATCGCTGCGGCGGCGCTTTTACGTCCGGCAGCGCCGCGATCCCCGGCTGCTGTGGTCCGGTTCGGCGTGGCGCCGCCGGAGCACGGCGCCTTCGGCTACTCCGTAGCGGGCAGGTTCATCGCCGTCTCGCCCGACGGCTCCCGGATCGCGTACGTAGCCTCGGATCCGCAGGAGGGGTACCGCATCTGGGTCCGGCCGCTGTCGGCACTCGAAGCCCGGCCGGTTCCGGGAACCGAGGGCGCTTCATCGCTTTTCTGGTCGCCTGACGGCCGATCGATCGGCTTCTTCGCCGGACCCAAGCTCAAGCGCGTGGACCTCGCGGCCGGCGCGGCGGTCCCGATCTGCGATGTTCCGACCGGCGGCGACAAGTCGGGGACCTGGGGCCGGGGCGGCGAAATCCTCTTCGCGGGCGTTCAGGGCCAGGCGATCTACCGAGTTTCCGCCTCGGGCGGCGAGCCGGCCGAGGTCGTCCGAGTCGAGCCTTCGCGCGGCGAGCTGCGGTCGGTGTGGCCGTGGTTCCTGCCCGACGGAGAGCGCTTTCTCTATCTCGTCCGGCTACGGGAGAACACAGGAAAACTGATGCTGGCCGAGCCGGGTAAAGGGCCTCGCGTCCTCATGCCGATGGTCTCGGCTGTCCAGTATTGCGATCCCGGCTATCTCGTGTTCTGTCGAGAGGGAACGCTCCTGGGGCAGGGGTTCGACTGGAAGGCCGGACGCCTCTTGGGAGAATCGTTTCCGATCGCCGAGCACGTCCGACACTATCTTGCGACTTTCTCCGCGGCGTTTGCGCTGTCGCGTACCGGTGTTCTCGCTTACCAGGACCGGGACGAGGTCAGCCGCCTCGTTTGGATCGACCGATCCGGGCGAGAGGTGGGGACCGTCGGTCCGCCCGGGGGATACAGGGCCTTCTCGATCGCTCCGGATGGTCGGCGGGTCTTCGCGGGTCGCACCTGGCCGGGAGTGGGGACATCCGACGTCTGGTCCTTCGATCTGGAACGAGGGCTCGAGACGCGCATCACCTCGGAAGTGGGCGACGAGTTGGCCCCACTGGGGCTGCGGGACGGAAAGCGCATTGTGTATTCGGCCGCTCGGGGCGGCTCCCCCCAGCTCTACGTCCGCGATCTCGCGACCGGCAAAGAGGAGCCGGTTTTCCCGAAGGAGGGATCGTTCCAGCAGGCGCAGGACATCTCGCCAGATGGGCGCACCCTCGCCTACACCGAGCGCGACGAGAGCGGCAAGTTCGAGGCCTGGACGGCGCCTCTTTCCAGCCCGGCCAAGCCGGTTCCGCTGCTGCGGTCGCCGTTCCAGATCGCGCAGGTCCGCTTCTCGCCGGACGGCCGCTTCGTCGCCTTCGTCTCCGCAGAGTCCGGCCGTTCCGAGGCGTACGTCATGCCCTATCCCGGGCCCG
>DASXTI010000044.1:0-5029 GCA_036505535.1 Thermoanaerobaculia bacterium | reverse complement strand
TTCACCGGGAGGGTTGAGGGCATGTCGAAGAGGACCAAGGTCATTCTGGGGGCGCTGGCGGCGGTTATCGTCATCGTCGTCCTTACCGGACTGATTCGGGGGCGGGACAAGGATGTTCCCCGCGTCACCACGGCGAAGGTCGAGAAGATCGACCTTGTCTCGAAGGTGACCGCGAACGGAAAGATCCAGGCCCGCCGCAAGGTCGATCTGTCCGCGCTGGTCATGGGCCAGATCGTCAACCTCGCGGTCAAAGAGGGGGATCACGTCAAGAAGGGCGCCCTCCTCCTCCAGATCGACAAGACCCAGCTCGCCGCCATGGCGCAGGGGAGCGAGGCGAGCCTCGCGGCCATGCGCCATGACCTGGAGGCGGCGCGCTCCAATGCGGACCAGGCGAATCGCGATTTTCTGAGGGCCAAGGGCAACTACGATGCGCACATCCTGGCCGAAGCCGAGTATCAAAAGGCGAGAGCGACGCTCGAGACCGCGCAGGCGACACTCGCGGCGACGGAACAGCGGATGCACCAGGCCATGGCCACGCTGGCGGGCAGCCGCGACTCGCTCTCAAAGACGACCGTCACCGCTCCGATCGACGGCGTCGTCACCGCCCTCCCGGTCAAGGAAGGCGAGGTCACGGTCATCGGCACCATGAACAATCCCGGCACGCAGCTCCTGACGATCTCGGACATGGCCGAGGTCGAGGCGGTCATGATGGTCGACGAGACCTCGGTGCCACAGGTCAAGATCGGCCAGAAGGCGGCTCTCTCGATCGATGCCTATCCGAACCGCAAGTTCGAGGGCACGGTCACCGAGGTTGGGTCCTCGCCGATCGCGAAGAACGACCCGGATCTGCTGACGCTGACGGCGAACTCGGAAGCGATCAACTTCAAGGTCAAGATCCGCGTCGAGAATCCGCCCGGTACGATCCGACCCGGCTTCTCCGTCACGGCCGACATCGTGACCGGCCGCAAGGAGGGCGCGACCGCGATTCCAATTCAGGCGCTGGTCGTGCGCGACGTGGTGACGAAAGACAAGAAACCGGCGGGCGGCGGCTCGCGTCCGGAGACCGAAGAGGGCGTCTACCTCGTCAAGGACGGCAAGCTCGCGTTCGACAAAGTCGAGACGGGCATCGCCGGCGAACTGCTGATCGAGGTCAATAAGGGTCCTGGGGTCGGGCAGGAGATCGTGACCGGACCGTTCAAGGTCCTTCGCCAGGTCAAGGAAGGCGACAAGGTCATCATCGAGAAGGAAGGCGACAAGAAGAAGGGCGGACCGAAACCCGCGTGACGACCTCCGAGCTCTTCCGCGTCTCGGCGTCGGCGCTGACGCGCCACAAGCTGCGGGCGTTTCTGACCCTGCTCGGTGTCATCATCGGCGTCGCGACGGTGGTCGGCGTCGTCTCCGTGATCTCGGGCTTGAACGGCTACGTCAAGGACAAGGTGATCGGGCTCAATCCCGACATCGTCATCTTCAGCAAGTACGGCATCATTACCAGCCGCGAGGAATGGCTGATTGCCATGAAGCGCCGAAACCTGACGATGACCGACATGGAGATAGTGCGGCGGGAGTGCCGGCTGTGCTCCCAGGTCGGAGCGCGCGGCGACCGCCGGCGCCCGATCAAATACGAGGACCGGAAGCTCGCCGACGTCGAGGTCCAGGGGCACACACCCAACATGGGCGAGGCAATGAACTTCGACATCGTCAACGGCCGATATTTCACGGAAACCGAGTACGACCACTCTGCGGCGGTGGCCGTCATCGGCTGGGACGTGCAGGACCAGCTCTTTCCCAACATCGACCCCATCGGTCGCGTCATGAAGATCGACGGCTACCCGGTCAAGGTCATCGGGGCGCTCGCGAAGCAAGGCAACGTCATGGGCCAGAGCCAGGACAACGTCATCTACGTGCCGCTGACGCTGTTCAAGAAGCACATCGCGCCTTCCGAAGACATCGGCATCTTCATCAAACCCAAGGGGGGCGTGGAGGCGGTGACCGCGGCGACCGACGAGGTACGGACAATTCTGCGCGCCCTTCGCAAGACCAAGTTCGACAAGGACGATCCATTCGGCCTCGTTACGGCGGAACTGCTTCAGACCCTCTGGCGCGGGATCTCGGCCGGGGCATTCCTGCTGATGGTCTTGATCTCCGGCATCTCGCTCGTGGTGGGCGCAATCGTGATCGCCAACATCATGTTCGTTTCGGTGGTCGAGCGGACGAAGGAGATCGGAGTGCGTCGCGCGATGGGCGCCCGGCGCAAGGACATCCGCCGGCAATTCCTGCTGGAGGCGGCTCTGCTTTCGTCGATCGGCGGCGTGATCGGCGTCCTGCTCGGCGCGGGCATCGCCCTCGCGGTCAACCAGGTCTTTCCTGCGCGCGTTCGTCTCTCTTTCATTCTGATCGGCGTGGCCGTCGCCACGGTCACGGGACTTCTGGCCGGCTGGATTCCGTCATCCCAGGCGAGCAAGCTGCCCCCCGTCGAGGCGCTGAGGTATGAGTAGGCATCGGCTCGGAGGGGCGGGGCTTCTCCCCGGCCACATCGCTCGGTCGTGGCTGACGCGGGCGGCCGCGAGGGCCGCCCCGACGCGGAACCGCTAAGAGTCATGTCGTCGATCTTCCAGCACCTGCGCCGCGGCTTCGGCGAAAACGTCCGCTTCGCGATGCTCGCGGTACGGGCCCACAAGCTCCGCGCGTTTCTGACAGTTCTCGGAATCGTGGTCGGGGTGGCGACGGTCATCGCGATGGTTTCGATCGTGACGGGCTTCAACAACAACATGATTCGGAACTTCCAGAGCTTCGGGGCCACGCTGGTTCAGTTCCAGAAGTTCGAGGCGCGCTTCGGGCCCGGGCACCGGCCGGATGAGGAGCGCAACCGCAAGGACTTAACTTACGACGACGCCCTCGCGCTGAAGGCCCAGATCCCGGAAATGCGTGCCGTCTCGCCGGAGCGCTACCTCTGGAACACCTCGATCAGCGTGAAATATCGCGACAACGAAACGACGACGCCGACGGTCGCGGGCGTGACCGCCGACTATCCGATCGCCAACAATCACTTCGTCGACCTGGGGCGCTTCATCACCGAGACGGACGTCGCGCATTCCACCGACGTCGTCGTGATCGGCAAGGACGTCCAGCGGGTCTTGTTCGCGCGCGAGGACCCGCTCGACAAGACGGTCGAGATGAACGGCCGCAAATTCGCCGTCATCGGCGTCCTCGAGAACAAGCCGGGCTTCATGGGCGGCACAAACAACAATTTCTTTCTCATTCCATTCACCTCCTTCGACCGGCAATTCCCGTTCATCAAGAACAGTCACGGCGACACGATCCACATCGCGACCGTGCCGTACCGGCCCGATCAGGTCGCCGCGATCACCGAGAAGGGGCGCGCCGTGCTCCGCACCCGCCGCCACGTGCCTTTCAACAAGCCGGACGACTTCGCCATCTTCACGCCCGACAAGATAATCGAGAGCTTCCAGGGGATCACCCGCGGCGTTACGGTCGGAATGGTCTTCATCGCGTTCATCTCACTGCTGATCGGAGGGGTCGGCGTGATGAACATCATGCTCGTCTCGGTCACCGAGCGCACGCGCGAGATCGGCGTCCGCAAGGCAGTCGGCGCGTTTCGCCGCGACATCGTCCTGCAGTTCCTGACGGAGGCTACAACCCTGTCGATCCTGGGCGGAATCATCGGCGTCATGGTCGGTATCGCGGTCCCCGCGGCCGTCAAGGCCGCCTTCGCGGCGCTGCCGGCCGAAACACCCGTCTGGGCGGTTCTGGTCGGCCTGCTCGTCTCGGTCTCCGTCGGCATTTTCTTCGGCCTTTATCCCGCGGTGAAAGCCTCGCGCCTCGATCCGATCGAAGCGCTGAGGTACGAATAGCACACCTTGTCCAGGCTCTTTGGCCATTTACGCCGGGGATTCGGCGAGAACCTACGCTTCGCGCTGCTCGCCGTCCGGGCCCATAAGCTCCGGGCCTCGCTGACGGTCCTCGGCATCGTCGTCGGCGTCGCGACGGTTATCGCCATGGTCTCGATCGTCACCGGTTTCAACAACAACATGGTGCGCAGCTTCCAGAGCTTCGGCGCGACGCTCGTGATGTTTCAGAAATACGAGCCGCGTTTCGGCCCCGGCGGGCCGCGCCCGGAAGGGGAACGGCGCCGGAAGGACCTGACCCTCGAGGACGCCGCGGCGTTGAAGGCGGCCGTCCCCGAGGCGCGGGCAATCTCGCCCCAGCGCTACCTCTGGGACAACACCGACTACCACCTCAAGCACCGCGACAACGAGGTTCGCTCGCCGCGGGTCTTCGGCGTGATGGAGCCTTACGCGCTCGCCACGAGCCGCTTCGTGACTCAGGGACGCTTCTTAACCGAGCTCGACGTCGAGCACGCGACCGACGTGATCGTCATCGGTGACGAGATTCGCGAGAAGCTGTTCCCCCGCGAGGACCCCCTGAACAAACGGATCCAGCTCGGCCACGACGCCTATACGGTCATCGGCGTCTTCGAGAAGAAGGGGAAGATGTTCGGCGAGTCGCAGGACAACTTCGTCGTCATACCGATAACGACCTTCGACCGGCGCTTCCCCTGGATCCGGGTCGGCGGCTCCGACGGGGACGCCCTTCGGATCGCGGCCGTGCCCTATCGGCCGGACCAGGTTCCGGCCTTGATCGAGAAGGCGCGTTCGGTGCTCCGCACCCGGCGGCACGTCCGATTCGACCAGCCCGACGACTTCGGCATCGTGACGCCGGACAAGATGATCGAGAGCTTCCAGGGGATCACGCGCGGCGTCACGCTCGCCATGGTCTTCGTCGCGTTCGTCTCGCTGGTGATCGGGGGAGTGGGTGTCATGAACATCATGCTCGTCTCGGTGACCGAGCGAACGCGTGAGATCGGCGTGCGCAAGGCGGTCGGCGCCTTTCGGCGCGACATCGTCCTGCAGTTTCTGACGGAGGCCACGACACTGTCGCTCATCGGCGGCGCCATCGGCGTCGTCGTGGGGATCGCCGTTCCGGCCGGCGTCAAGAAAGTCTTCGACGC
>DASXTI010000043.1:0-19198 GCA_036505535.1 Thermoanaerobaculia bacterium | reverse complement strand
GCGCTCGCGGTCATCGACGAGATCGTGTAGCCTATTCCGTCCCAGGCCCCGCCAACAACGCGACTGCCGTCGCCGGATCGATCGCGGGAATAGACGAGCCGCGGAACCCTGTAGGGTCCCGTGTCACGATCGCGTCACACTTGGCCACAGTCGCACAGGCGGCGCAGACGGCATCTTCGAAGTCCTTCAGCGGGAGGCCAAGCGCGTGCCGAAGGACCTTCTGGTCGACCGGCGCGATTGGAAAGACGTCCAACAGGTCCCCCACCGTTTGCCTGGCGAATCGGGCTCCCCTCGCGCGTCCCGCGAGGTAATGGATCGTCGTCAGGGCATGCGCTGGAAGAAGGCCATCCGCAAGGCCGCGCTCGATCGCTGCCCAGAGCGCTGCCGCACTCGCAACGTGAGGCCGGCGCTCCAAGAGCACATCCAGAACGACATTCAGGTCGAGGAGGAAGCGTCGTCTCACTTGTACTTGTCGCGTAGATGGCGGCGGTAGTCCGCCGACCTACTCCCCTTGAGCGAACCTCGAAGACGACGCAGTACCGGAGGAGCTTCAACCTTACCTGACTCGGCGGAGACGAGCTCCAGATACTGCTCGACCATCCGCGAGACCGATGTTCCCCGCTTGTGAGCAAACCGCTTTGCCTTCCGGACCACCTCGCCGTCGACGCTCAGAGTCAGTTTAGAGCTCATACGTACTCCACAGTCCCAAGAATACGTATTATTCATACTGGTAGCAAGCCCGCAAGCGCCGTCCGCTCCTCCCCGCACGCGGGCAACGACCTCGGGGAGGTCGAGCGGGCGCTTGCGGGCATCGATGCGATCGGCTGAAGGCCGCCAGATCCGGTCGTCAGATATCTATCGAGACAGCGTGACCGAGAAGCTTTCCACCTCGAAGCCGCTGCGGCACTGGAATCCCAGAGAAAGCGGATTGGAGCGTTGCGTCCAGATGAGCCCCTTCAAGACAGGGACCGTGAAAGGAGCCGGTCACCTGGCTTCCTGCTTGGGTGAAGGATGCCGTCACCGCGACGGTCTTGTCAGGACTACAACTCAGACGATACGGACCAAACCATAATGTCCCCTTCCAGGAACCGCTCGCGTCGGGAGCCTGCTGGGAAGGCTCGGTTGGCGCAGTACGGTCGCCGCAGCCTGAGACGACGCACTGGAGTGCGACGAGCAGAACGAAGGCGACGGCCAGAGATTCCTGTTTCATTTTGTTCTCCCCCCTAGAACGCCTCGGTATCGGCAACGCTTGCGAGGTTGCCCTGCGAGTTCTCGTACGTCTTCAAGATGCCCGTCTCCGTGTCGGTGACCGTGATCGTGTAGGCGACGTTGGAGAGCGCGCCGTAGAAGACCCAGTAGTGCCCGTTGATGCCACGTGCGTCGAGGACTTTCACGATCAGCTCGACGTTCGATGCACCGAAGAACCAGAAGTAGCCTGTGTCGGACGTCAGCGGCACGGCGCGGCCCGAGCCGCTGCGACCGTCCTTGGTCCGCCAGTCGACCTCGACGCGGAAGCGGCTTCCGGCGAGACACAGGTTCTCCGGTCCGGCAGCGCAGGCCTCCGTCGCACCCAGGTACGCCGTCGAGGCGAGCGGCGCAACGGCGTCCGTCGCTTCTGTGAGACCGGAAGCTCCCACCGACGGAAACGCCGTCGTGTCCGCGAAGCTCGAAAGCCGGCCTCGAGGGTTGAAGTAGGCCCGGATCTCGCCGGTCAACGAATCGGTGACCGTGATCTCGTACTCGACGGCTGTGAGCGCTCCGACGAACACCCAGAAACGGCCGTTGACCGTCGTTCCATCGATGATCTTGACCGCCAGCTCGATGTTCGAGGGGGAGAAGAACCAGAAGGAGCCCGTGTTGGAAGTCACCGGCAGCGCCCGTCCGCTGCCGCTCCGACCGTCCGCTGTCCGCCACTCCACTCCCACACGGAAACGATCACCGTTTAGGCAAACGGTCGTGGGATCGGCGGCGCAAATAGGAGCGGTTGTGAAACGGAACAGCCGCCCGGGTTGGACGAGCGCGTAGGCTGTTTCGGGAGAGGACGGATCGAACGCTAGACCGCTCACATAGGAGCCGCCGAGCCCAATCGGGTGCCAACTTGCTCCACTGTCTCGGCTTCGGAAGACGCCGCTTCCTGTGCCGGCATACACCGTTGAGGACGACGATGGGTCGACGGCGAGAGAGGCGATCGTATTCCCGGCCAGGCCCGATGCCGACCAACTCTCTCCGCCATCGACGCTCTTGACGATGCCGTCGAAGCTCGTACTCGCGTACAGCGTCGAGGGATTCGACGGATCGATCGCGAGGGAAAAAATGTCGTTCTGAGGCAGTCGCCGCCAACTTACGCCGGAATCGACGCTCTTGTACACACCCATTCCTTCGAAAAGACCGAGACTCACGCCGGCGTAGACCGTCGAGCCTGTGAGCGGATCGACCCGGAGAGAGTAGACCGCTTTGTTCGTCTGGAGCTGTTGCCAGCTCGCGCCACCGTCGTCGCTCCGCAGCACGCCGCCTCCAACAGGGCCGCAGAAATCCGCTACCACGCACTGCCTCGGACCAAGGAGGCCAACGTATAGACGCCCTGCTGATTGCAGATCGAGCGCCAGCGAGGAGATGGTCATTCCGGCCAGCGCCGTGTAAACCGTCTGCCAGCTGAGTCCCCCGTCTTCGCTCTTCGAGATCGCCTCAGCGGAGAACGCGTAGAGCGTCGAGGACGTCACAGGATCGACTCGCACGCCCGTGAAGAGACTCGGACTCAGGACACTCCAGCTCGCTCCGCTATCGGAGCTCTTCTGGACGCCGGTCTCGGTCGCGACATAGATTGTCCCAGGAGACGACGGATCGACGGCGACATCCGAGATCTGAGTCACACCCGGCGGCCCGATCTCGATCCACTGCCCGACGACCGGGGCCGCCGAGAGCCACCCACTGAGGAAGACCCAAGCCATTGCGCGCGTCGTGAACTGTTCCATGACAACCTCCCTTTCTCGCCGACGGGAGACTCGCACTCCGCGCGCCTGGATGCTTAATCGCTCGACAATCGATCTCCAATCTTTTCAAAACCGGAGAGGACAAAAGAAATCGCGCCCGGAGAGCCGGGCGCGATTTGAGAATCCGCCGGAGAAACCAGCGCGTTCGCAACTAGTCAGGCCGAACGATCCGGACGGCACCCTCGAGGAAGCCGTCGAAGTTCACCTCGGCCTCGCCGACGAGCTCGTCGCCGGGCTTGGGCCAGGGTCCGCCCCGCGGGCGGTTCGTGTCGGAGACCGTCAGTCGCAGCAAGGTGAAGAGGTGACCGAATGGATGTTGTGGCGGACCCGCAAGGGCGGGAAGCGATCCAATCACGAGGTATCCCGACCCAGAGGCCTGAAAGCCGTCGGAGTAAACGAGCTCGAACGTGACCTGGAGCGAATTCGGGTCGGTCCCCTGGTCCGAGACGATGTGCGTGGTCAAAACGCTCTGGCGCCCGGTCGATACCGATTCGTAGGCCACCCAGTATCCGTCATCGTTGAAGATCACCTCGCTTCTGTCGGCCGTGAGCGCATCCACGCTGTGGGGCCCGCTCACAGCCCGCAGTGGACAGACGACCGCGATCAGGGAAAGGATGACGACGAAAAGACTCCGTGAACGTTGACTCATATTCACCTCCTGGCCGGAGGCTCGCACTCCATGCACGCCGGATGCCTCGTCGCCCGGCAATCGATTTCCAATCTTTCCGAAACCGAGAGGATTCGCGGCGAAGCTACTTCAGCCCTTCGATGACGTAGAGCGCACTGGAGGTGGCGCGAGCGAGGGTGTAGGCGTAGCTGCGATCGTCGGCGCCGATGGTGTAGTCGCGGATGCTGGTGACGCCGGTGCGGTCCGCGGGAGCGAGCTCCTTCCAGAGTATCCGGCGGCCGGTCGCCAGGTCGATGCGGTCGATCTTCGGAGGAAAGTCGCGGTAGTGCGCCAGGTACACACCGGTTCCATCGCCGCTAAAGGGCCCAACAGGGAAGAGCGGATCGCCGACTTCTTCGGGGAGCAGTCCAGGCACGGGGTACGGCTCGCCACCCGCGACGGGATAGATGAGCTGCTTTCCATCGAGCCGCCCGACGAGAGCGAGACGCGAATCCCCCGAGAAAACGGCCCACTGAGGACTTTCGGGGCCAAACCGCCGGGGCTTCCCATTCGGAAGATCGAGCAGAAATCCCTGCATCGGCTGCCCCGGCGGAGTGGCACGTAGGAAGACGCGCTTGCCATCGGGAAGCCAGGCGGCGCCGCGGACGGTCAGGTCGCCCACCGGAACTCCCTGCGGAGTGCCGGCGCCCGTCGGCACTCGCAGGAGCTTCGGCCGAGCATTCTTGAGCCGGAGGAGGACCAGAGCCCACTTGGCATCCGGCGAGAGGCCCTGAGCTTCTCCGTCGGCCAGCCGGATCGCCGGCGAGCCGTCCGTCTTGCGCAGATACGTCGACCATTCGGCTCCGCTGCCGGCGCCCGTTTCCGTAAAGAGCACCCACTGCCCGTCCCTGCTGATGTCGGCGCCCGCGGCGTCTCCGAGCCACGACAGATCGGTCTCGACCGGTTCCCCGATTCGGCCAAAGAGAAGCTCGCCGCGCATCGAGGAGATGTCCGCGAGGACGCGGCCCTCTCGAGAGACGTCGGTCAGCACGACACGCACCGCCGGCCGCATCAGGACGCGGAGCGTTCCAGACAGCGACACGGCGAAGATCCCGGGGCTTCGCTCCCCCTCAATTGCGTCGAACCAGATCTCGTCGCCCGACGGGCCCCACGCGAGATAGCCCCACGACGAGAAGCGCCCCGCCATCGGGAGCAGGATCTTTTTGCGGCCGGCCCGGTCGACGACCGCCAGATCCCAGCCGCGGCCGTTCGGGTCCCAGAAGGCGACCCGCTGCCCGTCCGGCGACACGCGGAGTGAGGTGATCCGTCCTTTCGCCGTCTCGTAGATCGCGGTGCCGAACGGATACTCGATTCGTGTCTTGGAGCCGAGGTCGCGCCTTACGGCGAGCTCCCCAGCAGGTGCGAAGTCCGCGACCCAGGTCGCATTCTCCATCAGCTCCCGGACCGTCCCTCCGGTCAGCGATGCGCGCGCGAGAGTTCCGTAGCCGAGGCTGGAGTACACGGCGCCGCTCGACTTCAACAGGATCGCGAGCTCTCCCGTCTTCGAGACCGCAAGCAACTGCGCTTTCGGGATGCCCACCGGCCGCGACTCCGCGGCATGGATCGAAGTCTCGTAGGGCTCCTGCGGCCGACCTTCCCAGGACGCGCTGTAGACGATCGTCTGGCCGTCGGCGGCGAAGCGGGCGTTCGTTACGCCACCGCGCCGGAAGGTGACGGGGTACGACTGGACCGCCTCGAGCGAGCCTCGCCCGGAGCCGCTCCGGCGGCCGGCGAGAAACCCGACGAGCGCGAGGGCGAGCGCGGCCGTCGCGACAGCCGCGCGCGCCGCCTGCCGGCGAGGGGCGGACGCGACGGGAGAGATCGGGAAAAGCGGCGCGCTCGGCGTGCTCACGTGCTCGCGGATCGCGGCGAGGTCGCGCGCCAGGTCCTTCGTCGAGGCGTACCGCTCCGCCGCATCCTTGGAGAGACATCGCGCGACGGCCCACTGCAGCGGGAGCGGCGTCTGCGGCGCAGCGCGCGCGAGCGGTTCCGGCTCTTCGTGCAGGATCGCGGCGAGCGTGTCGACCGCGTTCTCTCGATGGAAGGCCTTCCGGCCGGTCGCCATCTCGTACACGATTGCGCCGAAGGCAAACTGATCCGAGCGAAAATCGACGGGTTGGCCCGCCGCCTGCTCCGGAGACATGTAGCTGACCGTGCCGAGCAGTCCTCCCGGCTCCGTGCGCGAGACGGTCGGCAGGCTCTCCTCGCCGCTGCCGATCGTTGGGATCAGCTTCGCGAGACCGAAGTCCAGGATCTTGACGAGCCCGTCCTTCGTGACCATGACGTTCTCGGGCTTCAAGTCGCGATGGACGATCCCGGCATCGTGCGCCGCCGCGAGCCCCTCGGCGAAGGGCGTCGCGATCTGCAGAAGTCTCTTTAGCGCGAGAGGTCCTCCGAGCAACAGCTCGCGCAGCGTGCGGCCGGCAACTAGCTCCATCGCGATGTACGAGACCCCTCCCTCCGCGCCGACCTCGTAGATGGTCACGATGCTCGGGTGGTTGAGCGCTGAGGCCGCGCGCGCCTCCTTCTCGAAGCGCCTCAGGCGCGAGGCGTCGGCCGAGAGCTCCGACGGGAGCACCTTGATGGCGACGTCGCGGCCGAGTCGACCGTCGCGCGCTCGATAGACCTCCCCCATCCCGCCGGCGCCAAGCGGCGCCAGGATCTCGTAGGGGCCCAGACGTTCACCGACGGTGAGGGTCATGATCGTTCGCGGTGCGACCAAGTTTCGCGAAGTAACCGAGCGAAACGACTCGCGCCGCGGGAGCGGAGCGCCGCGAGGGAATCAGGCGCGCGGTCGAGGGCGTTTTCCGGAGCCGCGTGCCGGTGGCGGAGCCAGATTCCCGAGCCAGCGAAGCGACGATAGACCTCCCCCATCCCTCCGGCTCCGAGAGGCGCGAGGATCTCGTATGGGCCAAGACGGGCGCCCGCCGAAAGCGTCACTTCTTCCCCCGCGGGTGAAGCGCCGGGCGCGCGAGGCTGCTCGCCGTCTGCGTCGAGCCGCTCCGGTCGAGGACCCTCAGGGTCAGCGCGGCCAGACCGATCTGCAGCCGATCGCCGTCGGCGAGCTCCACCGGACCCTCGATCGCCGCCCCGTTGCGCAGCGTGCCGTTCTTGCTCCCAAGATCCTCGAGGACGGCACGCCTCCCGGCGACGCGGATCCGCGCGTGGTGGCGGGACACCGAGGGGTCGTCGATCCACACCTTGACGCCGCGTTCGCGGCCGAGCAGGTTCTCTCCGTCGTCGAGCTCGATTTCGCGCGTCTCCCAGAGCAGGCGAAAGCTCGGCGAGGCAGACGCGGACTCGACCTTGGAAGTCGAGTGCTCCGCCACGAAGGCATAGCCGAACCGCTGCACGGTCCGCAAGATCTGTGGGTGCCGCGCATCGTCGCCGAGCGCCGCCCGCAACTCGGCAACCAGATTGGACAGGCTCGCATCGGAGACGAACGTCTTCGGCCAGAGCCGCGCGTGGATCTTCTCCTTGGAAACGGCCTTCGGCCGTTCGCGAATGAGCAGCTCCAGCAGCTCGAACGCCTTCGGAGAGAGGGAGAGCAAGCGGCCCGCACGGAAGACTTCGCGAGTGTCCGAATCGAAGGCGCAGTCGTGGAAGGAGACTCGCACTCTGTCGCGACTCCCGTTAAGAGACGGCCGCCGCAGACCCGCAGGTGAAAGGCATTGACGTTTCTGGGTGGAATTCTATGCCGGGGGCACCAATGCCGAAGACGCCCTGGCCTGCGAGTCGATCTACCTCTTCGGCTCCTCCGGCGGAACGGCGTCGATGGCGAGACCGGAATCGTCGGCGAGCGCGGCGCGGTTGCGGCCCGTCGTCTGCGCGCGCTTCAGCGCCGAATCCGCGGCCTGAAGCAGCGCCGCCGCGTCACTCGTCTCCTCCTCCCCTCCCTCCGCCGCGGCGCCGAGCGAAAGGGTCAGCGGAACCGGGCCGGCGGAGGTGTGGACGGGACGCTTCGCGAACGATTCGCGGATCCGCTCGGCGACCGTCAGCGCGCCCAGCCCATCCGAGCCCGGAAGCACGATCAGAAACTCCTCTCCGCCGTAGCGCCCGACGGCGTCGTAAGGACGCACGGAGGAATTCAGACGCCGCGCCGCTTCCCGCAAGACCTCGTCTCCGACGGGATGCCCGAGGCTCTCGTTGACCTTTCGAAACTCGTCGAGGTCGGCGAGCACGACGCCGACCGAGCCGCTCTTGCGCCGGGCGCGCTCCCGCTCCTTCTGGAGCAGCTCGAGAATCGTGGCGTGGTTCCACGAGCCCGTGATCGCATCCCGCGTCGACTGGACGCGCAGGGCCTCCTGCGAGGCGCGAAACGCCTGCTCGACTTCGACGACGCGCGCGCCCGTTCGCACCCGGGCCTTCGCTTCGATCGGGTCGAGAGGGGAAAAGAGAAAGTCGTCGGCGCCGGCGTTCAAGCCGTCCAGCAGATCCTCCTGATCGCGGCGGTCCGCCAGGAGCAGCACGTACGCGGAGGGCAGGTCGGGACGGAGACGCAGCTTTCGGCAGACATCGATTCCGGGAAGACCGCCCAATCGCCAGGCGAGGATCACGAGGATCGGCGTGTTCTCGCCTTCCAGGCGGCTCCAGGCTTCGACTCCGTTGCGAACGGCCGCAACGTCATAGCCCCACTTGACGAGCCACGACTCGAGCTGCCGGAGCCTGTCCGGATCGCTATCGGCGACGAGAGCCCTCATGTCGCGCGCCCCTCTTCCTGACTGGCCGGGATCGTCCGGAAGATCCTAACGCACACGAACGGACATCTCACAGCTTGCGGTTCATTCTGCAGCAGGTTCGTCGGAGATAATCGGCGGCACATGCCCACACGCGGGGTTCGAGGCGCGACGACCGTCGACCGCAACGACGCGGCGCAGATTGCCGAGCGCACACGGGAGCTTCTCGAAGTGCTCATCGACCGGAACACCATCGAGCCCCAGGATCTGGCCAGCACGATCTTTACCGTCACCGAAGATCTCGACGCCGAGTTTCCGGCGCTGGCCGTGCGGGCTCTGGCCGGCTGGGAGGAGGTCCCTCTTCTTTGCGGCCGCGAGATCCCGGTCCCCGGCTCGCTTGGGCGGTGCATACGCGTGCTTCTGCACTGGAATACCGAGAAGCCGCAAAGCGAGATCCGGCATATCTTCCTGCGCGGGGCGCGAGAGCTCCGGCCGCAATGGGCCGCGCGGGTCGCCGGGGACGATGACTCTCCGAGGGTCCGCCTGCCGGCTCGAGGCTCACTCAAATGAAGCGAGTCGCCGTCATCGGGCTCGGGCTGATTGGCGGGTCGGCCGCGCTCGCCCTCGAGGCGCGCGGATACGACCGCAACCCGGAGTCACGGGCCCGCGCGAACGCAAAAGGAATCCGGACGGCGGAGACTCTTGCCGAGACAGTCGCCGGTGCGGAGATCGTCTTCGCCGCCGTGCCGACCGCAGAAACCTCCGCGCTCCTTCAGGAGATCGCGAGCCTAGCTCCAAGCGCGATCCTGACCGATGCGGCCTCGCTCAAGACGCCGGTCGTGGAAGCGGCGTCCACACTGCCCGACGGCATCCGCTTCGTGGGAGGCCACCCGATGGCAGGCTCGCGCCTTTACGGAATCGAAGCGGCAACGGCGCAGCTTTTCCGCGGACGACCGTGGATCCTGGTCCCGACCGCGCGAAGCGACGATTCTGCGGTCGATGTGATGTCCGAGCTCGTCCGGAGCGTCGGTTCCCACCCCGTCATCCTCGATGCGGAGCGGCACGACCGCCTCATGACATGGGTCAGCCACCTGCCGCACGCCGTCGCGACCTCGCTGGCCCGCGCCGCAGGTGCGCGGGTCGGTGAGGGACTGCGCGATCTCGCCGGACCGGGCCTACTCGAGACCACACGCATCGCAGACAGAAGGCTTGAGTTCGCCATAGAGCTCGCTCTTGCCGATCCGGAAGCCCTCGCGAATGCCATCGACGCCGTGTGCGGAGAGTTGGCCGCGCTCGCCCGGAGTCTGCGCCGGCATGACGATGTGGCGCTCCGAACTTTCTTCGCCGAGTCCGCCTCGCTCCGTCGCACGTTCGAGCCGGACTAGCTTTCGCTTGGAACAGCGCCGAACCCGCGGGATTCCCTCTCTAGTTCTTCTGTCCCGAATAGTGGCGCAGGGGCGAGCTGCTCATCACTCATCGCTCCTCGTGGACACCGCCAGAAAGAGCGGTGAGGAGCCAAGAAAAAGGCGCAGTTCAAGGTCGCCGTTAAGCTCCTCGCTGCCTCCTAAGGTGAGAGGTCGCGCCGTACGCCGTGCCGCGCCGCGAGAAACGCCGCGGCCCCACCGCCCGATACGACTCCGATCACCGCGAGGCCGGCGAGGCGTAACCAGTCGGAAACCTCCGCCGGCGAAAGGACCTTCAGCAGCGAAGCGCCGTAGTCGAAACGCACCCCCGACGTGAGCCGGGCCGCCTTCAGCGCCACAAGGAGCGCGGCGACCAGCAGAGCCACCGCGAAGCCCATGACCGCGACCGAGAAGGCGGTCGCGACGAGTCGGCGCCGCGTCACCGGCTTCGACACCACGCGCTGGAGCTCCTCGAAGGCCGGCTCGGGAGCGCCGAGCGGCGCGAAGCGCTGGAGCAGGAGGAGTCCCGGAATCGAGGCGGCGGTGGCGAGCAGATAGAAGGGGGTCCAGCCGAGCGCGTCGGCGAAAAACCCGGCGAAGGGCCCGGCCATCGTCCGTCCCAGCGCGAAGACGCTCGAGAAGAGCGCATACTGCGTCGCCGAGAACTGTCGCTGCGTCATGCGCAGCAACATCACGCCCATGGCTCCTGTCGCCAGTCCCTGGCAGAGGTTCTCGACCGCGACGGCCAGATACATCACCATTCGGTGCGCGAAGGGCTGTGTCAGTACCCCTATCGCGCCGGCCGCGCACGGGGCACCGGGCGTCAACTGGTCCACGGCGATGTAGCCGAGAAAGCCGACCGCCTGGATCGCGCCGAATAGCCAGAGGCAACGCCCGAGGCCGATCCGCTCCGTCGACGCGCCGCCGATGAAGGTCCCCGTGATCAGCGAGACGAGCCCGATCGTCGCGGTTGCGAGGCCGACGTCCTCGGGAACGAAACACTTCTGGATCAGAAAGGGGCGGATGAGCGCGGTCGCGAGATTCTCGCCGAACTTGTAGAGGAGCAAGAAGCCCAAGATCGGCAGGGCGCCCGAGCGCCGGAAGATGTCGACGAGCGGATCGAAGACGGCGCGGCGCAGCGTGCGCGGGCTCGCCGGCGCCTCGGCCGGCTCCGGCGACCAGAGAACGATTCCCGCCAAGGGCACGAACAGAAGCCCGACGCCGGCGAGGACCGGCTTCCAGCCCAACCGCTGTCCGAGCGTGATGGTGACGGCGCCCGAGAGGAGCACGGCCGCGCGGTAGAGCGCCGTTCGCGAGCCCACCGCCAGCCCCTGCTCCGGGCGCTCGAGCACCTCCACCGCGTAGGCGTCCATGACGATGTCCTGCGAGGCGGAGCCGAAGGCGATGAGCAGGGCGAGCGTCGCGACAACCCCCACGCCGGCCGTCGTGCCGAGCCCCGCGAGCGCCAGGATGCTGACGAGCAGGAAGAGCTCGGTGACAAGGATCCAGGAACGCCGGCGGCCGAGACCCGGAAAACGGGGACCGAACCGATCCATCACAGGCGACCAGAGAAACTTGAACGTCCAGGGCATCTGCGCGAGCGAGAAGAGGCCGACCGTCTTGATGTCGATGCCCCGATACGTCAGGAAGGCCGGGAGCGCGATCCATACGAGGCCGAGGGGCAGCCCCGAGGAGAACGACTGCAGCGTGACGGCGCCGATGCGCTTCGAGGAGGCGGCCGCCTTCAGGCTTGCGAGCGTGCCGACGCGTGCGGCCCGCGACTCCCCTTTCGCGCTCATCCGTCGCGGGCAGTCTCGCACAGGATTCCTTGACAGCCGAAAAGCCTCTCTGATCTTGTTCGGTCCATGCTGAACATCCTCGCGGCGCCGGCGCTGGCCGGACTGCTCGCTCTGCCGGCTGCGTCCTCGTCGCCCGCGCTGGCGCCTCTCGATGCGATGTACCCGGAACTGGAGGCCCTCTACATCGATCTCCACCGGACGCCCGAGCTCTCACGGCATGAAGAGCAGACCTCCGCCAAGCTGGCCGAGCGGCTCCGCAAGCTCGGCTATGACGTCACCGACCACGTGGGCGGCTTCGGCGTCGTCGCCGTGATGAAGAACGGCAAAGGGCCGACCGTGCTCGTGCGGGCCGACATGGACGCGCTCCCGGTCGAGGAGAAGACCGGTCTGCCCTACGCGAGCAAGGTCACGACGAAGGATGACTCGGGCGCGACGGTCTCCGTCATGCACGCCTGTGGCCACGACGTCCATGTGACCTCGCTCGTCGGCGCGGCAACCCTGCTCGCGAAGGCGAAGAATCGCTGGCGCGGCACGCTCGTGCTGATCGGCCAACCGGCCGAGGAAGTAGGAACGGGCGCCAGCGCGATGCTCAAGGACGGTTTGTTCACTCGTTTCCCGAAGCCCGACTTCGCCGTTGCGCTCCACGACGACCCGCGATTCCCGGCCGGAAGGATCGGCTACAGGTCGGGGAACGCCTACGCCAACGTCGACTCCGTAGACATCACCATCCACGGCCGCGGCGGCCACGGTTCCATGCCGCAAAACACCGTGGACCCGATTGTCATCGCCGCCCGAACGGTCGTCGCGCTGCAGACCATCGTCGCGCGCGAGAACGACCCGCTCGATCCCGCCGTCGTCACGGTCGGGTCCATCCACGGCGGAACGAAGCACAACATCATTCCCGACGAGGTGAGGCTCCAGTTGACCGTGCGCACGTATCGGGAGGAGCCCCGCAAGCGCATCCTGGCGGCGATCGAACGGATCGCCCGGGCGGAAGCCGCCGCGGCAAGAGCCCCGAAGGAGCCCTCGGTGGTCGTTTCGGAGTCGCTGTCTTCGACCACTAACGATCCAACGATGACCAAGCGCGTCGCCTCCGCGCTGACGGCCGCCTTCGGATCTTCCCGCGTCGTCGAGGCACCGCCGGTCATGGCGGCCGAGGACTTCGGCGAGTTCGGACGGGCGGGCGTTCCGTCCTTCATGTTCTGGCTGGGCGCGACGGCCCCAGAGAAGTACGCGTCTGTTCACGGCGACGTCACTCTCTTGCCCGGGCTGCACTCCTCCCTCTTTGCCCCCGACCGCGAGCCGACGTTGAAGACCGGCGCTGCCGCCCTGGCGGTGGCGGCCATGGAGCTGCTCAAGAAGCCTTAGCGCGGCTTCGTCGGCCGCGATCCGGCACCGATCCTGCAGTGACGGATGGGCATGCAGGGCTTCCTCGACTTCCGTCTGTTCCGAATCGGGGACACCTCGGTCACCGTCGCGAGCCTGGTGATCGGCGTCCTATTGCTGGTCGGCTCGTATCTGCTCGCCCGGCTGGCTCGGCGAATCGTCACGAACCGGCTGCTGGCCCGCACCCATATATCGCTCGGCGCGCGGTATATGCTCGGGCGCTTCACCGGGTATCTCGTCTTCTTCCTCGGCGCGGCGGCCGCCCTGCAGACGATCGGCATAAAGGCGACGACGCTGGCGGCGTTCGGAGCCGCCGTCGGAGTCGGAATCGGGCTCGGCCTTCAGGACATCGTCAAGAACTTCGTCGCCGGGGTCATCCTCCTGATGGAACGCCCGATCCAGGTCGGCGACCGCATCGAGATCGACAAAGTCACGGCCGAGGTGATCGAGATTCGGTCTCGCGCGACGGTCCTTCGCACCAACGACGACGTGCACTTGATCGTGCCCAACGCCAAGTTCATCAGCGACACGATCGTCAACCGCAGTTACGATCGGCCGCTCTATCGCTGCCGGGCGCCGATCGCGGTCGCCCACGGTTCCGACCCGCACGCGGTGGAGGAGGCGCTGCTCGAGGCGGCGCGCCTCTGCGAAGGCGTGCTTCCGGATCCGCCTCCCGCCGTCCGGTTCCGCGGCTTCGGCGAGTCGGCACTCAACTTCGAGCTGCTCTGCTGGACCGACAAGATGGTGCACCGACCCGGGGCCCTGGTGAGCACCCTCAACTTCCTGATGGACGAGACCGTGCGGAAACGCGGCATCAAGCTCCCGCAGACCGAGATCCACGTCCGCGGCGCGGAGCGACTCTTTTCTTCGGAACAGAACGAGACGGCGGCGCGCCCCGCGGACGCGAGAGCCGCCGCACCGGATCGGGAGGTGACACGATGAATCGGGACGAACGGAGGGGCAAGCGGGAGAGCTTGAAGGGGCGCCTGAAGGAGGCGGCCGGAGTGCTCACCGATGATAAGGACCTCGAGCAGAGAGGCGCTGAGGAGAGGGCGCGCGGCGAGACGCGCGAGACCCTCGGTCGGGCCCGCCGAAAGGCGGGAGAGGCGATCGAGGACCTCGGCAAGAAGATCAAGCGCTGAGGATCGCTCGGTTCGCATGTTCCTCAGGAAAGGAGCTCCATGGCCAGAGACGAGATCGCCGGACGGGAAAAACGATCCGGAGGAAAGTTCCGTGGACCGACGGGAAAAACGATGACCGAGGAGCGACGGCGAGACCGCGAGAGCGCGACCGGCCGCGCCGGCGGTACCGGAAGATTCATCGCGCCCGAGGAGGAGGACGTCCCGAAGAAGACTCCTGGCACCGACCGGGATAAGAAAGAGCTCGACGAAGGCGGAATCTAGATAGAGCTTGGGTCCCGCTTGCATCGGCATGCGTTAGCATTCGGCCGATGGCCAGTTCCAAGCCGCTGCGGCGGCCAGACGCCTCTGTCGTGCGCCCTCGCTCCGAAGCACAGCGCTTCACCGAGGCCGCGAGCCTCTACGGCATCCCTCACTGGGGCAAAGGGTTCTTCCACGTTTCGGAGGACGGCGACCTCGTCGTGCGGCCGACGCGAGAGGCCTCGCGCGGCGTCGCTCTCAAGCAGATCGTCGACGAAGTCGCCCTTCGCGGCATCGCGACGCCGATGGTCCTCCGGTTTCCCCAGATTCTTTTTAGCTCTGTTGCGAACCTGAACGACGCGTTCGGGCGCGCAATCGACGAGTATGGATACGCGAACGTCTTCCGTGGGGTGTTCCCGATCAAGGTCAACCAGAAACGCGTGGTCGTCGAGCACATCATCGAGGCCGGCCGCCACTACGGTTATGGTCTCGAGGCGGGGTCGAAGCCCGAGCTTCTCGCCGCGATCGCCGCGGACCTCCATCCGGAGAGCCTCATCACCTGCAACGGCTACAAGGACGAGACCTTCGTCCGGATGGCCCTCAATGGGGTGCGGATGAAGAAGAAGGTCGTCCTGATCCTCGAGAAGGTCTCCGAGCTCGAGCGCATCCTCTCGATCGCCAAGATGCGCGGCGTGCGGCCGCTGCTCGGCATGCGTTCGAAGCTCTACGCGCGGGGCTCCGGTAAGTGGGCCAAATCGGGAGGGGAGTCGGCCAAGTTCGGCCTTACCACGCCCGAGATGCTCGAGGCGGTCAGGATCCTCAAGTCCAAGAGGATGCTCGACTCCATGGTGATGCTCCACTTCCACATCGGCTCCCAGATCACCGACATCCGCAAGATCAAGGAGGCGATCCGGGAAGCCGGCCGCGTCTACGGTAAGCTCCGCGCGCAGGGCGTGCCGATCCAGTATCTGAATCTGGGCGGCGGGCTCGGCGTCGACTACGACGGCTCGAAGACCGCGTTCGACTCCTCGATGAACTATTCCGTCCAGGAGTACGCCAACGACGTGGTCTACACCATCAAGCAGATTTGCGACGAGGAGAAGGTGCCCGCGCCGATCCTGGTGACCGAATCCGGGCGCGCGGTCACGGCCTATCACTCCGTCTTCGTGACCAACGTCCTCGATGTCTCCGACCGGATCGAGCAGGGCCGCCGAGTCCACGTCGCGCCGAGCGACCCCACCGTGTTGCAGGAGCTCTCGAGTATCTACGACACCGTCAACGCGAAGACTCTGCGGGAGAGCTATCACGACGCGCTCCAGTACAAGGAGGAGCTCTTCACCCTCTTCAACCTCGGACACCTGTCGCTCGAGGATCGGTCCAAGGGCGAGATCCTCTTCTGGCAGATCTGCGAAAAGATCCACCGGGACTTGAAGTCGCTCAAGGAGATCCCGGAGGAGTTCGAAGACATGGAGACGATGCTCGCCGACAGGTACGTCCTGAATTTCTCGGTCTTCCAGTCCCTGCCGGACGTCTGGGCGATCGATCAGCTCTTCCCGATCCTCCCGATCCACCGCTTGAACGAGCGGCCCACGGCGCTCGGCACGCTCGCCGACATCACCTGCGATTCGGACGGAAAGATCGAAAAGTTCATCGACCTTCGTGACATCAAAGAGACCCTGTCGCTCCATACGCTTCGCAACGGCGAGCCGTACTACCTCGGCGTCTGTCTGATGGGGGCCTATCAGGACGTCCTCGGCGATCTCCACAATCTCTTCGGCGAGGCGCACGAGATTCTCGTCACAGTGGACGAGCAGGGCAACGCGCACATCGACGACATCCTGCCCGGGGAATCCTGCGAGCGTGTGCTCGAGTACATGAACTACGACAAGACCGAGATCCTCGACTCGATCGGAAAGCAGCTGCGCCGCGTGGCGGGCCGTCCGCTCAAGAAGGAAGAAGCGCGGGCGATCTACAAGGAGTTCGAGGAAGTGTTCCCAAAGTATACGTACCTCGAACGCTAGACGAACGGGTTTCTGGTTTCTGGTCTCTGGTTTCTGGTTTGGGGGGAGGCGATGGCGCGTCGCCGTGCGGCGATCGGTTTATTGCTGATCCTTCTCTCCGCGGCGGCGCCGGGGGCGCAGTCGCCGTCGCTCGACCGGGAGCTGCGCGTTGGCGTCTTCGAGGCGCCCCCCTATTCGATGAAGACTCCGTCCGGGGAGTGGAGGGGCTTGACCGTCGACCTCTGGAAGGAGATTGCCGGCGACCTCGGTCTTCGATACCACTTCGAAGAGAGGACCGAGGACGCCATCCTCGAAGGCCTCTCCGATGGACGCCTCGACCTGGGAGCAGGACCCTTCGCCGCGACGATGGAGCGCCAGCAGGTGGTCGATTTCAGCCAGATGTACCTGGCCACCGGAATCGCGCTTGCGGTGCGGCAGCGAAGCCGCATGGATCGGCTGCTGGAACTCTTTCGCATTCTCGCGACCTCCGAGGCGGCGCAGATCCTACTGGCGATCGCGTTGCTCAGCCTCCTCTTCGGAGGGGCGATCTGGATCGCCGAACGTCGGCGGAATCCTCAGTTCCCGGCCCGAGCCGCACCGGGCCTCGGATCCGGACTGTGGTGGGCCAGCGCGACGACCACGACCGTGGGCTACGGGGACAAAGTGCCGATCACGCTTCGCGGCCGCGTCGTCGCGATCGTCTGGATGGTGGTGAGCCTCGTTCTATCCGTCGTGCTGACCGCGAGCCTGACGGCAACTCTGGCCGTGGCTCAATTCGAGGAGACTCGAGGGTCGGCGAGCCTGCGCCGCTCGACCGTCGGCGCGCTCGAAGGGTCTGCTTCCGCCGATTTCCTTCGGAAGAACCAGATCCGCCGCAAGCTCTACTCCTCGTTCCCGCGCGCCGTGGACGCTCTGGCCCGAAGAGAAGTCGATGCCATTATGTTCGGCGAGGCGATCCTGCGCTACTACGCCGGCCGCGGTTCGGGGAGGGGGATTGAAGTTCTGCCCGAGACCTTCATGGCCGAGAGCCTCGCCTTTCCTCTCCCGAATGGAAGCGCGCTGCGGGAACCGCTGAACCGGGCCCTGCGCCGTGTCCTCGCCGGAACCCACTGGCGCGACCTTCGCGACAAATACATCACCTCCGAGACCGCGGCCGGCTCTCGCTGAGAATGGCCCGCCAGAACATCTCCAGCGGCGCGCCGTGGGAACCCATCGTCGGTTATTCCCGCGCAGTCCGCGTCGGCAACGTGATCCACGTGTCGGGCACGACGGCGACGGGCGCGGATGGAAAGATCGTCGGCTTGGGCGATGCCTACGCGCAGACCGTGCAGACGTTGAAGAACATCGAGGCTGCGCTGCAGAAGGCGCGAGCCCGGGTCGAGGACGTCGTCCGCACGCGCGTCTATGTCGTCGACATGGGCGACTGGGAGAAGATCGGCCGCGCCCACGGCGAGGTCTTCGGGAAGATCCGCCCGGCGTCCACGATGGTCGAGGTCCGGCGGCTCATCGACCCCGACATGCTCGTCGAGATCGAGGCCGAGGCGATCGTGGAATAGGAGTTTGTGGTTTGTGGTCTGTGGTTTGTGGTCTGTGGTTACCGAACCACAAACTACAAACTTGAAACAGCGACCACCGGCGTGACCGCCGCCTGATCCTCCTCGGCGGTTCGGATCCGATAGACCTTTTCGACGGGCAGGACGAAGATCTTCCCGTCCCCGACGGCCCCGGTCCGCGCGGAGGAAAGAATCGCCCGGACCGTAGGCTCGACGAAGTGGTCCGACACGCCGATGTCGAGACGGACCTTCTCGGAGAGCTCCATCTTGACCGTCGTGCCCCGGTACGTCTCGACACGTTCCGTCTCTCCGCCGTGGCCATCGACGCGGTGGATCGTGAGGCCGCGGACTTCGGCGCGGAAGAGAGCCTCGAGAACGTCGTTCAACTTTTCGGGCCGAACGATCGCGACGACGAGCTTCATGCGGAGCCTCCTTCGATCGGCGTCGCCGCGGGAAGCGCGCGACCGGCTGCGGGAGCGTCGGGAAGAACGAGGATTGCGCCCTCTCCCCGGGTGTATGCCTCCTCGCCGTGCTGCGTCACGTCGAGGCCGAGTCCCTCCTCGCGCGCGACCGCCCGCAGTGACGCAAACGCGGCCACGAGCTTCAACAGCCCGAACGTCGCGAGGCCGCTGTAGGCGACGACGGCGAGAACGCTCAGGGCCTGGATGCCGAGCTGCCGCGGATTGCCGAAGAGCAGGCCATCGGCGACTCCGTTCCAGCTCTTCTGCGCGAGCACGCCGGTGAGCAGCGCTCCGACCGTCCCGCCGAGGCCGTGCGCCGCGACGACGTCGAGCGAATCGTCGAGGCGCGTCCGCGCCCGCCAGAGCAAAGCGTAATAGCTCGGAAAGGCGGCCACGCCGCCGAGCAGAATCGCCGACGTCGGACTGATGAAACCGGCCGCCGGCGTGATCGCGACCAGACCGACGACGATCGCCGTGGCGGCGCCCACCGCCGTGGCGCGCCCGGTGCGGGAGAGATCGAGCAGTGTCCAAACGACGAGAGTGGCCGCGGGCGCAAACATCGTGTTGACGAATGCGAGGGCCGCCGCGCCGCTGGAGGCGAGCGCGCTGCCGCCGTTGAAGCCGAACCAACCGAACCAAAGGAGGCCCGCGCCGAGGAGGCTGAATGGAACGTTGTGCGGAAGCAACGCCTGGCGGGCGTAGTCCTTGCGCGGTCCGAGCACGAGCGCCGCGACGAGCGCGGCGACGCCAGCATTGACGTGCACGACCGTGCCGCCGGCGAAGTCGAGAGCGCCGAGCCTGCCGAGGAAGCCGCCGCCCCAGACCCAGTGAGCCACGGGGGCGTAGACGATTAGACCCCAGAGCGTCAGAAACGCGAGATAGGG
>DASXTI010000042.1:0-36505 GCA_036505535.1 Thermoanaerobaculia bacterium | reverse complement strand
GAAACCGTGGCGCTGGCCATCCTCAAGGCGTCGCGCGGCTGAAAAAACCTGTCCTTAAGGACAACTCGGAACGCGTGAAGGACAGGCGACGTAAGGCCCTGAAGCCGCTATAATTAATTCATTCAAAAATGAGCGCCCCGGTTCGGGCCCTGGTGGTGGACGACTCTTCGTCCAACGCAGGTCTTCTCTTCGAGGAACTGCGCCGCGGCGGCTTTGACCCGGATCTGCAGCGCGTGACGACGCGCGAAGAGTTGGAGCGCAGGCTCGCTCGCGGAAGCTGGGACGTCGTCCTCTCCGACCTCACCGCGGCGAACCTCGGCGCCTTCGAGGCGCTCACCGTGCTGAAGGAACACGACATCGACATCCCTTTCCTCATCGTCTCCGACGTACTCGGCGAAGAGACCGCGATCCGCGCCATGAAGGCCGGAGCACAGAACTGCATTCCGCGGGCGAGCCTCGTGCGGCTCTGTCCGATTCTCGAGCGGGAGCTGCGCGAGGCGCAGATTCGCCGGGAGCGCCGCCAGGCCCAGAAAGCGCTGTCGGAGAGCGAGCTGCGTTTTCGCACGCTGGCGGAATCCGCGCCCGACGGGATCCTCACGGTGGACGCCGTCGGAACGCTGCTGTTCGCCAACCGTGCGGCGGAGATGCTCTTCGGATTTCCCGTGGCGGCGCTCATCGGCCAACCGGTCACCTCGCTGATCCCCGACTACCGTCCCCGCCGCTCGCGGACAGAGCAAAACGGCGCTCCCGTTCGCTTCGGGGCGATCGGGCGGCACGCGACCGGCCGCTCGATTCCGCTCGAGGTCTCCTTCGGCGAGCTCGTGCGGGACGGCAAGAGGCTCATGACCGTCTTCGTGCGGGATCTCTCCGAACGCGCGCGGGCGGAAGAAGCCATTCGGGAGTCCGAAGAGCGATTTCGCCGCGCCGCGCTGATGTCGAGCGACCTGATCCACGAGTTCGATCGTCAGACCGGACAGATCGTCTGGTTCGGAGACGTCGATCGGATCCTCGGCTACGATCCGGGCGAGTTCCCCCGCACCATGGAGGCGTGGGAAAAGGCCATTCACCCGGACGACCATCTGCGGGTCATGGCGGCCGTGGCGAGGCACTTCGAGACCGGCGAGCCGTTCTTCGAGGAGTATCGCGTGATCCGAAAGGACGGCGCAATCCTCCACTGGCACCACACGGGTACGATCTTCTCTGGCGCCGACGGCCAGCCGGCGCGCTGCATCGGCACCGTCACGGACGTCAGCAGCCGGCGTCAGATCGAAGAGGCGCTCCGCCTGTCGGAGAAGCGCTACCGCGCCCTCTTCGAGCGCAACCTCGCGGGCGTCTACCGCACGACGGTCGAGGGGCGCATCCTCGACTGCAACGAGTCTTTCGCCCGCATCTTCGGCTACTCCTCGCGCGAAGAGGTTCTCGGACAGGCGGCATGGGACTTCTATCTGAAGCCGGAGGACCGGGAAGCCGCCCTCCACAAGCTCCTGGAGCGGCAGAGCCTGGCCAACTACGAGCTCTGTCTCCGGCGAAAGGACGGGAGTCTCGTCTGGGTGCTCGAGAGCGGCAACCTCATCGAAGGGCCGGATGGCCGGCTCTCGGTCATCGAGGGAACCGTCATCGACATCACCGAGCGCAAGCGCGCCGAGGAGCAGGTCAAGCATCTCGCCTTCCACGATCCGCTGACCAATCTGCCCAACCGGCTGCTCTTCAACGATCGCCTGACGCTGGCCGTGGCTCAGGCGCATCGGCACAATCAGAAGCTCGCGGTCCTCTTTCTCGATCTCGATCGCTTCAAGGTCATCAACGACTCGCTCGGGCACTCGATCGGCGATGAGCTGCTGCGCCAGGTAGCCGAGCGGATTCATGAGCACGTCCGGGAAGGCGATACGGTCGCCCGTCTGGGTGGCGACGAGTTCACGCTGCTCGTCCCCGGGATCACTGCGGAGGAAGATGCCGCCAAGATCGCGCGCAAGGTATGCGAGGCCATCCACGCCCCCTTCTGGATCGACGGGCGCGAGCTCTTCGTGACCACGAGCCTGGGCGTCAGCGTCTACCCTTCGGACGGACACGACGCCGAGAGCCTCGTGCGCAACGCCGACTCCGCGATGTACCGCGCCAAGGAGCAGGGCCGCGACAACTACCAGCTCTACACTCCCGCCATGAACGCGAAGGCGATCGAGCGGCTGTCGCTCGAGAGCCAGCTCCGCCAGGCCGTCGCCAACGACGAGCTCGAGCTGCACTTCCAGCCGTTCATCGACTTGCGCACGGCAGAGCTGCTCGGCGCCGAGGCGCTCCTTCGCTGGAGGCACCCGGAGCTGGGCCTGATCCCGCCCGGCGAGTTCATCCCGATCGCCGAGCTCTCGGGCTTGATCGTCCCCATCGGTGAGTGGGTGCTCCGCACCGCCTGCGCCGAGGCGCGCAAGTGGCACGAGAAGGGGTTCACCGCCCTGACCGTTTCGGTCAACCTGTCGAGCCGGCAGTTTCAGCAGGCCGACCTCGTCAGCCAGGTCACGCATGCCCTGGAGGAGACCGGCCTGGATGCGGGATCACTCGATCTCGAGATCACCGAGTCCAACGCGATGCAGAACGCGGAGCACTCCATCAACACGCTCTGGGGGCTCAAGAAGCAGGGCGTTCGGATCTCGATGGACGACTTCGGGACCGGATATTCCTCCCTGAACTACCTCAAGCGATTTCCCATCGACCGGATCAAGCTCGATCAGTCCTTCGTTCGGGACCTCCCCGCCGACAAGGACGACGCGGCGATCGCCATGGCCGTCATCGCGATGGGACGCAGCTTGCAGCTTGCCGTCATCGCGGAAGGGGTCGAGACCGAGGAGCAGCTCACGTTCCTGCGGAGCCACGAATGCGACCAGCTCCAGGGCTTCCTGCTCTCCCGCCCGCTGCCTTCCCAGGCTTTCGAGAGCTTCCTGATCCGGAGCAAGGGGGCCGAGGCGAAGCAGGAGCGATCACGCTTCGCGGGAGTGCAGTAATTTTAGATTTTAGATTTTGGACTGGGAGAGCGCGAGAGCTCCCGGACCATCTCCAGGCCGTCCCGGTCCTTTCCGTAATAGCTCGTCAGTGTCCGCGTCGTCCGGAACCCCATCTTTTCGTAAAACCGGATCGCTCCCGCGTTGCGAAGATCGACCTCGAGCCGCACCCGGCGGACGCCATCGGAGCGCAGGCGACGAAGCATTTCGGAAAGGAGCATGCGGGCCGCGCCCCTGCGGCGGTCCGCCTTCGCCACGTCGATCGTTACGATGTGCCCGGATGATCCCGAGCGATGCCCGATCGCGAATCCGGCCAACCCATTCTCGGTCTCCGCCACGAGGGCGACGGCAGCCCGCTGCGACAGAAAAGACCGGAGCTGGTCGCGTGAATAGGCGATCCCGGGCTCGAAACACGCCTGATCGAGACGGTAGGCGGCCTCGAGGTCCTCAGGGCGAAAGTCGCGGAGACTCAGCGGCATGGCAGGACGATTGGCGATTGGCGATTGGCGATTGAATTGAAGATTGATTGGTCATAAATCATCAATCGGCAATCATCAATCGGCAATCATCAATCATCTCCTCCTCATCTCTCTCTCCGCCTCCCTCTTCAATTCGCGACTCCGTATCGCGTCGCGCTTGTCGTGCTGCTTCTTCCCCTTCACCAGAGCGATCTCCACCTTCGCGTGTGAGCCTTTGAAGTAGAGGACCAGGGGGACGCACGCGACCCCCTTCGTCGCCACGGCTCCCGACCACCGATCGATCTCGCGCCGGTGAAGGAGAAGCTTGCGGTCCCGTTCCGGCAGGTGGTTCGTCCAGGATCCGGACGCGTACGGGGAGATGTGCGCACCGATGAGATAGGCCTCACCGTTGCGGAACTGGACGTAGGAGTCCTTGAGCTGGGCGCGCCCCTCGCGCAACGACTTCACTTCCGTGCCGGTCAAGACCAAGCCGGCCTCGGTGCGGTCGCTGACGAAGTAGTCGTGAAAGGCCTTGCGGTTCGTCGTCACGGGCTTGACGTCGTCGGCTCTCGGCCGGGCGCTGGGCGGCTTCATGAAATACCGGGGACGCGGAGTCTATCCGAGGCTTGGAAATCCGCCCGAGCGTGGCTTACCAACCACAGTCCTGTTTGACATCCGCCACTCGATGACAAACGGACGAATTGGTGGCGCTGTATGCTAAGCTTCTCAGGAATAAGGAGATAAGATCAAGAAATGGCCCGGACTCGAACCTGGCACTGATACTGCGTTGGAGCGGGCTGCGTAGAAGAGGCATGAGACAGCAGACGACACTCCGAACGAGCGTTTCGATTGAAGGGGTTGGCCTGCATTCTGGGCATCCCGTCCGCGCCCACTTCCGTCCGGCGCCGGTCGACCATGGGCTCGTGTTCCTGCGCCGGGACCACCCCGAACGGCCCATCCCCGCCAGACTCGAGTCCGCTTCGACCTTCGACTACGCAACCACGCTGAAGCGCGGCGACGTATCGATCGGAACCGTCGAGCACGTCCTGTCGGCCGCGGCCGGCGTCGGGCTCGACAATTGCTTGATCGAAATCGAGGGTCCGGAAGTGCCGATTCTGGACGGCTCGGCCCTCCCCTTCGTGCGTCTGTTCCACGCAGCGGGTTTCGAGCGGCAGGACGCCGTGGTCCGGTCGCTGGCCCTTACGCGGGCCGTCGAGGTCCGCCGCCAGGACCGCCGTGTGCTCTTCGAACCGGATGGGCCGGGCTTGACCATCACCTACGAGATCGACTTTCCGCATCCGGTCGTGGGGAGGCAGGAGCTGACCTTCGCGCTCCGGCCGGATGAGTTCGCCGCGCGAATTGCCCCTGCTCGCACTTTCGGCTTCGCCCGCGACATCGCGGCGCTGCGGGCCCGCGGCTTAGCCCGCGGAGGAACTTTGCAAAACGCGGTCGTCCTCGACGACGCCGGCATCCTCTCCGGGCCTCTCCGGTTCCGGGACGAGTTCGTTCGTCACAAGATCCTCGACCTGCTTGGTGACCTCGTGCTTCTCGGCCAGCCGCTGCAGGGGCGCATTCACGCCCGGAAGGCCGGTCACGCCCTGCACATCGAGTTCGCGCGCGCGATCCATTCTTCGCTCGCGAGCCCGACCTCCGAGGCGACCGAGCCGGCTAGTACCGCCCGTCGGTCCGCAAGCGCGGCCCGCTAGTAGGGGCGGCCTTGCGGCCGCCCGCGATGAGACGGGCGGGGACGAGCCGTCCACCATCGGCAAACCCTCGTCAGTAGGCAACGCTGGCCGCAGGCCAGCGTTAACCCCCGCCCCTACGATCGATCTATCAAGACTACGGTGACAAAACACTAGAATCCCTCTCAAATGCGTGTCCGGGCGCCGGTCGCCGAGTTTCTTTTCGTCTCGAGCCTTCTCGCGGCGTCCGCCATGGACGGATCTCCCGAGGAGGCGGGGCCGCGGATCAACGTGCTGCGGATCGAGCCGCGCGGATCCGACGTGCTCATCCGCTTCCACCTGGAGGGGGCACTGAACCCGGAGCTGGCTCGGAGGATCGAGGCCGGGCTCGAGACGACCATCCGGTACGACATCCGTCTCTACCGCCAGTTCCGGTGGTGGTTCGACAGCTTCGTCGAAGGCCGGACGTACCGCGTCACCGTGACGTTCGATCCGGTCACGCGGGAGTACGTGATCAGCGAGACCATGGACGGCAAGCCACTTCGCCGCAGCACGACGCGCGACTTCTCGATTGTCGCGCAAACACTCGCCAACGGCGAGAACCTCCTCGTTTTCCGCGTCGCGGAATCCAAACCGCACCGCAACCTCTACGTCTCCATGCGCGCCACCTTCGACTCCGGCTATCTTTTTGCATTCATACCCGTCGACACGCACACCCCGTGGAAGAAGTCGCGCCGTTTCGACATTCGGGAACGAGCCCGTGAGAATCCGGAACGAACTCCAGAAGCGCCGTAAGGACGGCCGCCTCGTCATCGCGCTCGCGCTCGCGGCGCTCATCGTGTGGTCCGCGGTGTCGGTCCTCCAGCAGAGCGCCGCGGAGATGGACCCGGCGGCGATGACCCGCGGGTTGCTGCTCTTCGTCCTCTCCTACATCAACGTCACGCTGATCGCCGCGGTCCTCTTCGTGCTCTGCCGCACCCTCATCAAGCTGTGGCTCGAGCGGCGCCGCGCGATTCTGGGCTCGCAATTCAAGACGAAGCTGCTCGTGACCTACATCGGTTTGACCGCGATTCCCATCGGCCTCCTCTTCTTCACTGCCACCGGGTTAATCGAGCGGTCGATCGACCGATGGTTCTCCACGCCCGTCCGCGAGGTCGTGGGTCGCGCCAGGGCGGTCGAGGACATGGCCGAGAAGCGCATCGGAGAAGAGGCCATGGCGGGGGCCCGTGCGCTCGCCCGGGGGGTCGAAACCCAGAGCGGAGGCGCCACGGCGGCGGACCTCGACTCTTTTCGCCGGCAACGCCGGCTCGACTCTGCGGAAATCTATCGGGGCGCGGCGCGGATCGCGAGCGCGAGCGAAGACGCCGCCCTCCCCGCGCTGCCGGCGGAAACTCTCGAGACCGCGCTCCATTCCGGCGAGGCCTTGAAGGTCGAGGTGTTGCCGGAAGGCTCTCACCGCTTTCGCGCCGCCGTCCGCTCGGGAGAGCGAATCGTCGCGGCCGGAATCCGCATTCCTCCTTCGGAGGCCCGGGCGATGGAAGCGATCGCGACGGCCTGGAGCGAGTACCAGAAGCTCGAGGTTCAGAAGCCCTCGATCAAGGCGGCCAACATCTCGAGCTTCCTGCTCATTACGCTGGCGATCCTGTTCGCCGCGATCTGGACGGGTCTCGCCCTGGCGCGGCGGATCACGGTCCCGATCGCGGCGCTGGCCGAATCGACGCGCCGCATCCGCTCCGGAGACCTTTCCGCCCGCGTTCACGTGCGCGCCAACGACGAGCTCGGCGTGCTGGTCGACTCCTTCAACAGCATGGCGGCGGGCTTGGAAAACGCGCGCGGGGCGCTCGTCCAGTCCAATGAAGAGCTCCAGGCCTCCAACCTGCGGCTCGACCTCGAGCGGCGCCTGCTCGCGACCGTGCTCGAATCGGTGACCACGGGAGTGCTGGCGTTCGACGGCGAGGGCCGGTTCACCGTCTGCAATCCGGCCGCCCGGAACCTTCTCGCGCTGGGCCCCGGAGTTCCGACGATCGAGGCGCTCCAAAGGCGCCCCGATCTCACGCCACTGGCCGCGCTCCTCGAAGGCGCGCTCGCCGGCCGCCTCGACGGCTCCACCGCCGCGGCCCCCGAGTTGATCTTGAACGGCGCGGAGGAAGAGCGCCGCCTGGAGGTCGCTCTGCGCCCGCTCAGCTCTTCCTCCGCCGGCCAACGCGGGGGCTGGGTGCTGGCCATCGAAGACACCACGCACGTCGCTCGAGATCAGAAGCTGGCGGCCTGGAGCGAGGTCGCGCGGCGGGTCGCGCATGAGATCAAGAACCCTCTGACGCCGATCCGCCTCTCCGCCGAGCGCATGGCCCGGCGCCTGAAGGCCGGGGATCCGGATCTCCCCCTGGCAGTCGAGCGCGGTACCCGGGTGATCGTCGAGGAGGTAGATTTCCTCAAATCGCTCGTCGACGAGTTTTCCCGGTTCGCGCGTCTGCCGCAAATGCGCCCGGAGCCTACGGACCTCGTGGCTCTCGCGCACTCCGCCGTCCGGCTCTTCGAAGGAGTCCACGAGGGGGTCTCGGTGCGCGTCGAATCGCTTCTGCCTCCCGAGCCCGTCCGGGTCGATCCGGACCAGATCAAACGCGCGCTCGTCAATCTGATCGACAACGCGCTCGCGGCCTGCGGGACCTCGGGGGAGATCGCGGTCCGGCTTTCCGGGCGCCGGGGCGGCATCACGATCGAGGTCGCCGACACCGGGCACGGCGTGCCGATCCGCGACCGCGAGCGCCTCTTCCTTCCCGATTTCACGACCAAGGGACGGGGCACGGGGCTCGGTCTCGCCATCGTCTCGCGCATCGTGGCCGACCACAACGGAACCATCCGCGTCGAGGACAACCGTCCCCGCGGCGCCCGGTTCATCATCGAGTTGCCCGCCGCGTGAAGAAGCGCCGCGTCCTCGTCATCGACGACGAGAAGGCGATCCGCGAGACCCTCGCGGAGATCCTCTCCGACGAGGGCTATCTCGTCACGGCCGTCGCCTCGGGTGAAGAGGGTCTGAGACGCTTTCGCGAGGAGAGCTGCGACCTCGTCTTCCTGGATGTCTGGCTGCGCGACCGCGACGGTCTGTCGATTTTGGAGGCCGCGCACGATCGGCTGCGAGAGGTGCCGGTCATCATGATCTCGGGTCACGCGAGCGTGGAGACCGCGGTGCGCGCCGTCCGTCTCGGCGCGTACGACTTCCTTGAGAAGCCGTTGTCGCTCGAGCGCGTGATCTTGACGGCCCAGAAGGCGATCGAGAGGGGGGACCTGCTCGCGGAGGTGGCCTCGTTCCGCGGCCAGACGGAATCCGAGGCCGTGCTCATCGGCGAGTCGACGCCGATGCGGCGGCTTCAGGAGGAGATCGCTCGGGTGGCGCCGGCGGATGCCCGGGTCCTCATCACCGGCGAGAACGGGACTGGCAAGGAGCTCGTCGCGCGGGCCATCCACCGCGCTTCTCCGCGGGCCGAATCGCGGCTCGTGGAGGTCAATTGCGCCGCGATTCCGGAGGAGCTGATCGAGTCGGAGCTCTTCGGGCACACGCGCGGCTCCTTTACCGGCGCCTCCGAGGATCGCCGCGGGAAATTCGAGGAAGCCGATGGAGGCACGCTCTTCCTCGACGAGGTCGGCGACATGTCCCCGAAGACGCAGGCCAAGGTGCTCCGCGCGCTTCAGGAGAGCACCTTCACCCGCGTGGGCGGAACGAAGCCGATCAGCTCCGACGCGCGCGTGTTGTCGGCCACCAACAAGAACCTCGATCGGGAGATTGCGCGCGGTGCCTTTCGGGAAGATCTCTACTTCCGCCTGGCGGTCGTTCCGGTCGCCGTTCCTCCGCTGCGAGAACGCCGAGAGGACATCCCTCTTCTCGCGGCGCATTTTCTCAAGTCCGCCTCGGAGCGCTTCGGCCATCGCCCCCGGGGCCTGTCGCGCGCCGCGCTCGAAACGCTCCAGGAGTATCGCTGGCCGGGCAACGTGCGCGAGCTCAAGAACACCGTCGAGCGCCTCGTGATCCTCTGTCCGGCCGACGAAATCCGCCGCGAGGACCTTCCCGCGGAGATCCGCGACGGCGAGCTGTCCGCTCCGCTTCCCGCCGAGGCGCCGCTCCGGGACGCCCGGGACGATTTCGAGCGCCGCTACATCCTGGCCGCCCTCCGCCGGCACCACGGCAACGTCTCGCGGGCGGCCGAAACGCTCCAGGTGGAGAGGAGCAATCTCTACCGGAAACTCAAGTCGTACGGGATCGAGGTCGAGAGGGAATGAGGGGAATTGATGATTAATGATTGAAGATTGATGATTGAGGGTCCCGGTCAATCGACCGATCTTCAATCTTCAATCTTCAATCAATTTGGTCTCCAGCACCTGCTCCGCCGAAAATCCCTCCAGCCTCAAATAGTGCTCGGCCGCCGCATAGAGCGCGTCGGCCGGCGTGAGCCCGACGATCTCCGACCCGACGATGGCGACCCCGTGGCGCTCGGCCTCGGACCGAACGCACTCGAAGACCCGGTGAAGGGGCGTCTTGCGGAAGTTCGTCATGTTGATCGAGACCTGCACGATGCCGCGGTCCGCCAGCGCGACGCCCATGGCCTTGACGTACCGAAGGCCGCCGCTCGAATGGCGGATCGCCTTGGCGATCCGATCGGCGACTGCCAGCTCTTTCGTTCCGAGGTTGATGTTGTAGGCGATGAGAAAGGCACGGGCCCCGACGGCGACCACTCCGGCCGATGGATGGGGTTGCGCCGGCCCGAAGTCCGGTTTCCAGCTCGGGTCCTTCATCTTTTGGGGGAAGCCCTCGAACTGCCCCTTTCGAATCTCCGCGAGGTTGCGCCGCGCCTCGGAGCTCGCGGAATCCTCGTACAGGTAAACGGGTATCGCGAAGCGCTCGGCGATCTCCGCCCCGACCTCGCGCGAGAGAGCCACGCATTGCTCGGTCGAGCTTCCCCGAATCGGAATCAGCGGCACCACGTCGACGGCGCCCATTCGGGGATGCTCTCCCCGATGCTGGCGCAGGTCGATGCGCGCGACGGCGGCCTCCAAGAGCGCATTCACGCCGGCGCGGATCCCCGGCGCATCGCCCACGAAGGTCAAGACGCTGCGGTTGTGGGAGGTATCCGAGGACACATCGAGAAGCCGGGCGCCCGGCGCGCCGCCCACGGCCGCGGCGATCTCGTCGATCGTCTTGCGGTCGCGCCCCTCGGAAACGTTGGGCACGCATTCGATGATCGTGCGCATCTCGGAAGTTCCTGACGGGGCAGTTTATAATCTCCATTACCGTGACCAAGAAAACCCAGCCCTCGCGACCCCGCTCGGGGAGGGTCGCATGAGCACCGCCCCCGCTTCCGGCGCCTACCCCGGAAATCCCTCCCTGCCGCGCGAGGTCCGGGACAAGATCCTCTCCACCTTCCGTCACACCCTGAACCTGTTCCGGGAAGGGAAGATGGACGACTGCGTGATCGGCTGCGACTTCATCCTCAAGATGGATCCGCGCTTCACGCCCGCCCGCCAGCTCATGGAGAAGGCCAAGAATTCCGCATCGGCCGTGGATGTCGCGCAGCTCGAATCGCTCGTGGCCGATACGCCGACCCGGCAGGAACGCGTCGCGTCCGTCGAAACGGACCGGCTGCTCGTGCGGGCCGTGGAAAGCTACAACGCTCGCGACTTTACCGCCTCGATCGCCGCGGCCGAACAGGTCTTGAAGGTTCTTCCGGGCAACCGGGACGCCGCGCGGATCCTGGAGAAAGCGCGGCAGAGGCAAGCCGCGCAGCCTCAGTTCGAGGCCGCCCGCCAGCGCGGGATCGCGGCTTTGGACGCGCGGCATCCGGCCGAGGCGCGCAGCGCTCTGGAGAAGATGCGGGCGCTCGATGCCGAGCATCCGGCAGTCGCGCTGCTCGAGCGCCGCCTGGCCGCGGCGGCTCCTGCGGCAGCCGAGATCGGGGAGTCCACGAATCCGGGTATCTCGCCGCCACCGTCGAGCTACGAGGCTCCCCCTTCGGGAGGAGGTCTCGAGGATCTCTCTCTCGATTCCCTGTCGCTCGACGAATCGCTGCAGAGCGGGGCCGCGGTTCCGCCGCCGGCCGACATGGGCGAGCCGGTGACCGGTCCGCTATCCCTCGGGGAAAGCCGTTCTTCCGGTGCCGGCTCCGCGCTGGACACCGCCGCGCCGCCGAACCTCTGGAGCGAGGAACCGCAGGCGCCTCAGGAGATCGACGACCTGACCTTGGACGTGGGACCCTCTCCGGGTTTCTCCCCGACGTCCCCGCCGCAAGCTGCTCCGGAGCCGCCGTCGCAGGAACAGGAGATCCAGTCTCTGCTGAGCCGCGGCGACGAGGCGGCGGGGATGGGAAATCGCCAGCAGGCGATCGAGATCTGGTCGCGGATCTTCTTGATCGACATCAACAACTCCGAAGCCGTCGGCCGGATCGAGAAGGCTCGCCAGGAAATGGCCGAAGGAAACCGGCGGGTCGCCGAAGGCTTGAAGCGCGGCCGCGAGAACTTCGAGGGCGGAGACTTCGCCGGCGCCCGCGAGGTCTTCCTCCAGGTCCTCGCGATCGACGAGACCGACCAGACAGCGCGTTCCTACATGGACCGGATCGAGCAGGAGCTCGCGCGCCCCTCGTCGGGACTCGACCTCTCCAAGAAGGCGCCACAGGGAGACATCCTGGCCGAGGAAATGGAGCAAGCGGCAAAGCCCGAGGTCTCCGAGCCGGCGGAGGCGATGGCGCCGCCGGAAAAGGCGCCGTCCCTTCTCCGGCCGCGAAGAGGGTTCGACAAGCGGTTCGTCGCCGCTCTGGCCGGCGCTCTTCTCCTGGTGGTCGCGGTCGGCGCGTACTTTCTCCTCCGCCCATCGCACGGCGGGAAGTCCGCGGGCGCCGCGGCCGAGGGGGGCCCGTCGCTCGAGCACGCGACCATGCTCTTTCGCGAAGGCAAGCTCGCGGAGACGGTCGCGGAGCTTCGCCAGATTCCCGCGGGCCACCCCGACTACGCCCGCGCGCAGAAGCTGCTGGCGTCGCTGACCCGCAGGGGAGAAGCCGCCGCCCCTCCCGGCGCGCCCGAAACGGATGCCGCCGAAAAGCCGGCGCCCGCGTCGGGACCGCCGCCCGAAGCCTCCCGCCTGCGCGCCGAGGCGGAGAAGGCGCTGGCCGAGAAGCGCTACATCGACGCGCTGAAGGATTTCAATCTGGCCGCTCCGTCATTCCAGGGGGACCCGACTTTCGCCCAATCGATGGGAGCGGCCTTGGAGAAGGTCAACGAGCTGACGCCCGCGGTCAAGCTCTACAACGACGGGGAGTACGACACCGCCGTACCGATTCTCTGGCGGCTCTTCCAGACGGACCGCACCAATCACGATGCGCGCTCGTATCTGCTCCGCTGCTACTACAACCAGGGGATCGCGCAGCTCCAGAACGGGCTGTATCCGAAGGCCGCCGAAAGCTTCAAGGAAGTGCTGGCGATCGACCCGGGGGATGCCGACGCGATTCGGCACAAGAGGTTCGCCGAGCGGTATCTCAAGGGAGACCTCGATCTGATGGGCCGCATTTACGTACGGCACATCCAGCAGCGACCGTGACCGAGATGGGGAGCCCTCTCCAGGACTTTCCGCTGCGGGGCGAGCGGGAGGTGGAATTGCCGGACCCGTTCGCTCCCCGATCCGAGGCGCCGGCGTCGGCGGCTCCGCTGGCGGCGCGCTGGCCGGCGGCCGCGGCCGATGCCGCCGCCGTGGTGCTTCTGGCCGCTCTCCCCCTCCTCGGCGCGCGCGCCGCCAGCGGGCAAACCCCGCGGCTGTCCGGAATCGCGTGGGTGATCGGTTTTCTCCTCTACCTCTTCCTGTTCGCGACTCTCGTTCCACTCGTGCTCTTCGGAAAGACCGTTGGCATGGCACTCGCCAACCTGTCGGTCCAACGGCCCGGGAGGGAAGGTTCCCATCTGTCCATCCGAGCCGCCCTCCGCCGGTGGGTGGGAACGATAGCGACGGCGGCGACCGCGGGCCTGCCGCTGCTCTGGACGGCGCGGCATCCGGAGGCCCCGACGCTCGCCGACCGGCTCTCGGGCCATCCGCTCACCGTTGACTAGCCGCTCGAAATCCCCCTTGAGGGTCGCGGTCGCCCAAATCGATACGACCGTTGGAGACTTCGCCGGCAACGCCGCGAAGATCGTCGCGGCCGGGAAACGCGCCGATGAGCTCAAGGCCGACCTGGCGCTCTTCCCCGAGCTCGCCGTCTGCGGCTATCCACCGCGCGACTTGATCGAGCGAGCCTCGTTCGTCGGCGAGGCGGAGCGCACGACCAAAGGGCTCGTCCGCGCATCCGGAAACGCCGTGTGGCTCTTCGGCACCGTCACGAAAAACCGGGGCCGCAGCGGCCGTCGCGTCTTCAACACCGCCGTCGCGGCTCGGCAGGGAAGGCAAATCGGCGTCTACCGAAAGCGATTGCTTCCGACCTACGACGTCTTCGACGAGGGCCGCTATTTCGAGCCGGGCAGCCGCTCCCTGGTGCTGCGGCTTTCGGGACATCGCGTCGGGGTCACGATTTGCGAGGACATCTGGAACGACAAGACCTTCTGGAAGCGTCCGCTCTACCTGAGCGATCCGGTCGCGGAGCTGAAGCCGCTCAGGCTCGACCTCCATGTCAACATCTCGGCCTCTCCATACACCCTCGGCAAGAACCGCCTCCGGCGGCGCATGATGCAACGCATCGCCCGCCGGAGCGGAGTCCCGCTCATCCACTGCAACCTCGTCGGCGGAAACGATGGCCTCGTCTTCGACGGAGCTTCGACCGCCTTCGACGCGCGAGGAAGGCTCGTCGGCTCGGGCAAGCTCTTCGAAGAGGACTTCTGGACGATCGAACTGCCCGGCGGCCGAGGACCGGAGCCCCGGGTCGAATCGGAGATCTCGGAATTGAGGCGGGCCCTCGTGCTGGCCCTGAAGGACTACGCCGGAAAGTGCGGCTTCGGAAGCGCCGTCCTGGGTCTGTCCGGAGGCATCGATTCGGCCGTCACCGCGACGCTCGCGGTAGAGGCCCTCGGTCCGCAGCGTGTCACGGGTGTCGCGATGCCCGGCCCCTATTCTTCGGAGGGGAGTCTCCGCGACGCCCGGGAGCTCGTGCGGCGCCTCGGAATCCACTTCCTCGAGGTCCCGATCGACCCGCTCTTCGAAGCGTACCGCGCGTCGCTGCGCCCGGTCCTCGGCAAGAACGGATTCTCGATGACCGAGGAGAACCTCCAGGCCCGCATCCGGGGCGCCATTCTGATGGCGCTCTCGAATCGGTTCGGCCATCTCGTCCTCTCGACGGGCAACAAGTCCGAGGTCGCCGTCGGTTACTGTACCCTCTACGGCGACATGGCGGGGGGTTACGCGCTGATCTCCGATGTCCCCAAGACGATGATTTACGAGCTCGCCCAGGAGCTCAACCGCGATGGGGAGAGGATCCCGATCTCGACGATCGAGAAGGAGCCTTCGGCGGAGCTGCGGCCGAACCAGAAGGACACCGACTCTCTGCCTCCCTACCCGATGCTCGACCCGCTGATCGAGTCGCTGGTGGATCTCGCTCTTCCGGTTCCGCGTGCCGCCCGCCGGGCCGGCGTGCCGCAGGTTCTGGCCGAGGAGATCGTGCGCCGCATCGACCGGAACGAGTACAAGAGGCGGCAGATGCCGCCCGGTCCGAAGGTCACGGCGCGCGCCTTCGGGGAGGGACGGCGCTATCCGATCGCGCAGAAGTTTCGCGTCTAGACTTCCGTGAGGGGCGACGCCGGCGCCGCCGAGAAGTACGTCTGGAAGGAGATCCCCCGCTCCTCTCACGATCTTCTGCGACGCCGAATCCGCGCGCTCCCGCCGGGTCTCCGCTTGCTCGACCTCGGCGCGGCGGGAGGACATCTCGGCCGGGCCGTTCGGGACCGCTGCGCCTTCCTGGCGGGTGTCGAGCCCGATTCGGGGCTCGCCTCCTCGAGCGGCGAAGGCTACGACGACTGGCGTCCGACCGGCGCGCTGTCGGCGGGAACCTGGAACGAGCCCTTCGACGTCGTCGTATGCGCGGACGTCCTGGAACATCTTCCCCGCCCCGAGGAGCTGCTCGAGCACATCTCTGGCTGGCTGCACGAGCGGGGCATCCTCTTCGTGTCGCTTCCGAACGTGGCCAACGTCTCGGTGAGGATGGCGTTGCTGCTCGGACACTTCCCCTATGCGGACCGGGGGATCCTCGACCGCACGCATCTGCGCTTCTACACGCGCCGCTCCGCCCGGGAGCTGATCGAGGGCGCCGGCTTCCGCATCCGGGACCTCGCTGCGACGGCGATGCCTTATGAGCTCGCCCTGGAGGCGTTTTCGCGTCCGCCATGGCGCGCGCCGGTCCGCGCCTTCGCGAGCGCCTCCGCGCGCTTCTGGCCGACCCTCTTCGGCTACCAGTTCGTCATCGAGGCGGAGAAGCGATGATCTCGGGATTCGGAACCGCCAGGTCGGAATGAAGGACACGACGCCGGCGCCGGAAGCCGAACGCCGCAATCCGAAATCCGAAACCGCCTCCATCGTCATTCCGGCCTTCAACGAGGCGAGCCGGATCGAGGGCTGTGTGCGCAGCGTGGCACGGTGGGTCCGGTCGCAGCCCGGCGGATGGGATTGGGAATTCGTCCTCGTCGACGACGGCTCGACCGACGATACGGCCGTCCGGGCGCGGCGCTTCGCCGAGGAAGAGAAGCTTGCGCTCCGACTCCTCTCCCACAGAGAAAATCGCGGCAAGGGTGCCGCCATCCGGACCGGAGTGCTCGCCTCTGCGGGAGACCCCATCCTCATCTCCGACACGGATCTCTCCACCCCGCTCTCCGAGTGGGTCAAGCTCGCCGAGCGGCTCCCGGCGTGTCCCGTTTCGATCGGTTCGCGCGCCTTGGAGCAGGACCTCGTCCGCAAGCGACAGGCCCTCTATCGAGTGCTCCTGGGAAAGGCGGGCAACCTCGTGATCCGGCTGATCGCCGTTCCCGGAATCCACGATACGCAGTGCGGCTTCAAGCTCTTCCGAGGAGAGGTCGCCCGGGAGCTCTTCGGCCAAGCGCGCATCGACCGGTTCGCCTGGGACGTCGAGGTGCTCTACCTTGCCCGGCGTCGGGGTTATCCGATCGCGGAGGTACCGGTGCTCTGGTTCAACTCGCCCGAATCGAAGGTGCGCATCGTGCGGGACACCTTGCAGACGCTTTGGGACGTCCTCCGCATCCGATGGATACACCGCCGGGACCCGAATCTCAAGAGAGACTAACGGCCGCGATGATCAGTTCGTGTCTTCCGCCCTCGCTCGCCGATCGAAGATCGCCGTCAGCCGGCCGGTGATGCCCGCCGCGACGAGCGGCGACAGCGCCGAAAAGGTCCGGCCGAGAGCCGTCCGCACCAGGAAGATCGGGCCGAACTCGGGGCTCGCCGGAAAGATGCCGAAGGCAGGCAAGATCAGGTAGGCGGCCCCCGCGATCGCCGCGAGCGCGAGGAGGCGATCGGACGAGGGCGTCGGACGCCCGACGATGAAGAGGATCGTGATGGCGGCCAGAAGCGGCCAGGCCGGCCGCGCCACCTCGTGAAGCGCGACGGCGAACGTCTCTCTCAGACGGCCGCCGAGCTCTCCCCAGAGAGAAGGCTGGAGATAGCGGAAGTCGAAGTCCTTCAGCGGCACGCTTCCCCTCCACAACCGATGCGCGAAGACCACGGCGAGCGCTGGGAGCAGAAGAGCAACCGACAAGGCCGGTTGCGCGCGCCGGCGCGTCTCGCGCCCGAGAAGGAAGCCGAGCAAAAGCGCCGCCGCGACGAAGAAGAGACCCTCGTTCTTCGTCGCGGCGATCAGGCAGGAAGCGAGCGCCACGCGGACAGGCGCGCCGGCGTCGGTGCGATCGAGGGCGTCCGAGAAGGACGTCGCGAGCAGGAGGAGGAGAAGGGACAGGGGAATGTCGGCGAGCCCGGTATGGAACGCCGAATAGAGCCGTTCGTCGAGCGCGAGGAGCGCCGCCGCGCCCAGCGCCAGAGATCGCGGCGCGCCCCGGCGGCGTAACCAGCCCGCCAGCACGAAGAGCGTGGCCGCCTGGATGAGGGGGAACAGAATCGCCATCGCATGGTCGTCCCAGCGGCCCAGCAGGAACGCGATTCCGGCATAGAGAAACGGCAGTCCCAGCGGGTACTCCGGGTGAGAAAAGGCCAGATCGGGATCGCGGTAGAGACGCTCGGGGACCTCGCCGAGAGCGAAGATCAGCTTGCCCTTCAGCCCCCAGATCGCGAGGAAGTCGTTTGACCACATCGGCTCGGTCATGGCCCGGAGCCCAAAGAGCGCGCATCCCATGGCGATCGGCAGACCCCAGAGCCAGATCGGAGCCGGTCGATCGATCGCTTCCGGCCGGCTTTCCGCCCGCGGATTCCTCCGGCGCAGAAGCCACCCCGCCGCCAGAGCGAGGCCCGCGAAGAGCAGATGAGCCGGCCAGCCTGGGCGAAGCCGAAAAAGAAAACCGAGAGGCACGGAGAGCGCGACGAGCGCCAATCCCGCGGCAAAGCCCCAGCCCAGCCGCTCCGCGGCGAATGGCGCGCCCCGCGGAAGAAAAGCCGGCGCCAGGAGCCAACCCGCGAAGCCGAAGGCGAGAAGAATGCCGGCCACCGCCGCCACGGACGGGACGAATTCGCTCATGGAGCCGGCTCGAGCAGCGCTCCGTACGGCAGCTCCGCGACGACTCGCCAGCCCTCGGGCCGCCGGGTGCCCTGGATCAAGGCCAACCAGCCCGAAGGCACCTTCATCGGAGCCACCTCCGTCGGGAGTGGAGCGAAGTGATAGACCGTCAGGTACTGGCCGCGAGTCGGGATCTCGGCATCCGGAAACACGGCGAGCCCCGGCGTCTTGGCCGGGAGCCTCCGGCGCGCCCACTCGAGCAGGATGAAATAGCGCCGGTTGAAATCGGTGGAGGTGCCCCCGAGGCGCCGCACCTCGAGCCGCTGCGACGCGTAGCGGCGAAGAAAGTCGATCCGCCGGCCGATGTCTCGGGGAGGCTCGCGTGTGAGGAAGAGGACGAGGAGCGAGGCGGAGGCGAGAAAGACGAGGAGCCGGCGGGCCCTCACGCCAGAAGCGGAAATCCCGCGCACAGCTCGCGGACCGTGCGCCGGGAGGACTCCTCGGCCCCCGGATCTCCGGGCGCCTCGAGGACTCGCGCGATCGCTTCGGCGATCTGCTCCATCTCCGCGGTGCCCATCCCCCGCGTCGTGACGGCGGGCGTCCCGACCCGGATTCCCGAGGCGACGGCCGGCGGGCGCGTGTCGAACGGGATCGTGTTCTTATTGACGGTCAAACCGACCTCTTCGAGCAGTTTTTCCGCCTCCTTGCCCGAGATCCCTCTCGCGCCCACGTCCACCATGATCAGGTGATTGTCGGTGCCTCCCGACACGAGACGGAATCCGCGCCGAGTCAGCGCGGCGGCGAGCGCCTTTGCATTGGACACGACGCGCTTCTGGTAATCGACGAACTCCGGGCCGGCGGCCTCGGCAAAGGCGACGGCCTTGGCCGCGATGACGTGCTCGAGCGGCCCCCCCTGCACGCCCGGGAAAACGCTGCGGTCGAGATCCTTGGCGCGGTCCGCGCGGCAGAGCACCATCCCGCCCCGCGGCCCGCGGAGCGTCTTGTGCGTGGTCGTCGTCACGAAAGGCGAATAGGGAACCGGGGACATGTGCAGCCCGGCGATGACTAAGCCCGCGATGTGGGCGATGTCGCACATCAGCGCCGCGCCGACCTCCTCCGCCACGGCGCCGAAGCGCGCGAAGTCGATCTCCCGCGCATAGGCGGAGGCTCCGGCGATGATCATCTTCGGCCGGTGCTCTCGCGCCAGCGACGCGAGCTCGGCGTAGTCGATGCGCTCGTCCTCGCGGCGCACGCCGTAGGCGACGACCTTGTACTCCTTGCCGGAGAAGGAGAGAGGGTGTCCGTGGGTCAAATGTCCGCCGTGCGAGAGGTTCATCCCCAGGATGGTGTCGCCAGGCTTGAGAGCCGTCAGATAGACCGCCATGTTGGCCTGCGAGCCCGAATGCGGCTGGACGTTGGCGTGCTCGGCGCGGAAGAGAGCCTTCGCGCGACCGATGGCGAGTTGCTCGATCTCGTCGATGAACTGGCAGCCGCCGTAATAGCGCTTTCCGGGATACCCCTCGGCGTACTTGTTCGTCAGGACGGAGCCCTGAGCCTCTCGCACCGCGCGCGAGACCCAATTTTCCGAGGCGATCAGCTCGAGCCCGTCGTTCTGGCGCCGTCCCTCCGCGACGATCCAGCGGGCGACCTCCGGATCGACGACCGCGAGGTCGCGGTCCATCAGGGCGGCGGCGGGAATGGTCATATCGGGCATCGAATCCCCTTCTCTCTATTCGACGATGAGCTGGCGGTATTCCGTGTTGCAGTAGCTGTCGGTCATTCCGGCGATGTGGTCCGCGATAGCGCGGTAGAAGCCGGGCCGCGTCCGGTAGCGCTCCTCGACCTCGCGTTCGACGTCTGTGAGCGGCACCTCCCGGAGGAAACGCACGCCGAGCTCCCGCTCCATGCCGCGCAGGACGTCGTCGGGAAGCAGGCGCGGGTTTTCGGCGTAGGACTGGAAAAGCGCGGCGAGGACCCGGCGCGCGTGTCCGTCGTGCCGGGAGACCGGAAACGAGTGGATGATGTTCCGGTAGACGAACTCCCGGAGCTCCGCATACAGCCGCTTGCCCGTGTCCGAGAAGCCGATGAGATCGGCCGGAAGGCGCTCGCGCCGCTCCTCGAACTCCGCGGACGTGGAGACGCGGGTCGCTTGGAGCCAGAGCTCGATCCGAGCCCGCGATCCCTCGACCAGATCCGATGAGAGCGAGCCGATCATCCCGCGGATGAGCGAGGCGCGACGGGATATCGGGTCGTTGCCGTATCCCCGCGCGGCGCGAACGCGGCGCGCAATCTCGAGCGCCTCGATCGCCTCCTCCTCCGTCAACGGCAGCCCGTCCTCGAGGTCGTGCGTCTGCTGGGCGATCTCATCGGACCAGTTGACGACCTGCGCCTCGAGGCTGCCGCCCGAGTCGAAGCGAAGGCCCTCCGGAAAGTCGAGAGGGAATGGAAAATCGAGCTTCCAGGACGTGTGCTTGAGCATCCCCTCGCGCACGTCGTGCGTGAGGTTCAAGCCGGGCTCCTCGTATCGTTTCTCCAGCCGGTCCACGACCCGAACCGACTGGTAGTTGTGCTTGAATCCCCCCGGGTCGGGACGGCACTCGCGCAGGAGCCTGTCCAGGACGAACTCCCCGGAATGGCCGAACGGCGTGTGGCCGAGATCGTGACCCAGCGCGATCGCCTCGGTGAGGTCCTCGTTCAAGCCGAGCGCGCGAGCCACGCTGCGGGCGATCTGGGCGACCTCGATGGTGTGGGTCAAGCGCGTTCGGAAGTGATCCCCTTCGTATGGGATGAAGACCTGTGTCTTGTGCTTGAGTCGCCGGAAGGCTCGGGAGTGGATGATTCGGTCGCGATCGTGTGCATAGGCCGTGCGAGCGTCGCCGGGGCTCGAGGACTCGGGCCCGCGGGGACGCGCCGCCCTCGCGCTCTTGGACGCGAAAATCGCGAGCCTCTCCTCTTCGAGCCTCTCGAAGTATTCGCGCGTAAAGGGGAGGGCAACGGTCGTCATGTCTTACGCAGGTTGTTTAGGTTGCTCGGTCGAAACGACCGGAAAGGAGCAGGGCGCGCGCCTCCCCGACCAGATAAAGAGATCCCGCCACGATTATAGTTTCGCTTCCCGGATCGGTGAGAAATCCTTCGAGCGCCGCCGTGAGGTCGCGGGCGGCCGTCGCGTCGGAGCGGTGACCCGCGAACCGACGAGCGAGCTCCGACGGGGTCGCCCCTCGGGGGGACGGCACGGGGACGAGCCGGATTCCCCTGACGACTGGCGCGAGCTCTCCCGCCATGCCCTCGATGTCCTTGTCCGCCATGGCGCCGAACACCAGATCGGGATTCAGTTTCGCGCCGGCCACGAACGACGCGAGCGAACGAGCGCCATCGAGGTTGTGGCAGCCGTCGAGAAGAACCGTCCTGTTTCGCGCGCGGAACTTCTCGAGCCGGCCCGGCCAGCGTACCCGGCGCACGCCTTGCACGATCGCCGCCGGCGCGATGCGGCAGGTCGAAGATAGAAGCTCGGCGGCGCGAACGGCGACGGCGGCGTTGGCGGCCTGGTGTACGCCGAGAAGCGGCGTCGCCAGCTCATAGTCCCGTTGCGGCGTCGTCAGCCGGAAGCGCATCTCCGAAAGCGACGGCGCTTCCGGCTCGAGCGTCGTTTCCGCGGCCATCTCGTGGAGGATGGCTCCGGTTCCAGATGCCGCCGTCCGAAGGACTTCGCGGGCTTCCTCCCTCGGGCCTTCCACGAGAGCCGGCCGCCCGCTCCGGAAGATTCCTGCCTTTTCGAATGCGATGGATTCGATCGTCGCGCCCAGCTCTTCGGTATGGTCGAGGGAGATCGACGTGATCGCGGACAGCGCCGCTGGCACAACGTTCGTCGCGTCCAAGCGGCCTCCGAGGCCGACCTCGAGGACGGCAATGTCGAGCCCGCGCCGCGCAAAGCCCTCGAAGGCCGCCGCCGTCATCGCCTCGAAGTAGGTCAGCGGCACCTTCGGCGCCCGATCGGCCGCCGTAAAGACCACGCCAAGGGCGGCGTCGAGCTCCTCGGGAGAGATGTCCTCGCTTCCGAGACGGATTCGCTCGGTGACGTCGATCAAGTGCGGGGAGGTGTAGAGTCCCGCGGCCAGCCCTCCCGCCGCCGCGATCGAGGCGAGTGTGGCCGCCGTCGAACCCTTGCCGTTGGTGCCGGCGATCAAGACGGAGGAGACTCGCCGCTCCGGCCGCCCGAGACGCTCGCACACGGCGTCGATCGCCGCGAGGCCGAGCTTCATGCCGCGCATGCCGAGAGATTCGAGGCGGGCGAGATGCGGGAGTTTCTCGTCAGGTCTCACGCCCAAAGGAGACGCAGGCATCGGGCCAGCGTGGCCTTCATCTCCGAGCGCTCGACGATCAAGTCCAGCATTCCGTGCTCGAGAAGAAACTCCGACCGCTGGAATCCTTCGGGCAGGGTCTGGCGGATCGTCTGCTCGATCACCCGCGGTCCCGCGAATCCGATGAGGGCGTTCGGTTCCGCGACGTTGAGATCTCCGAGCATCGCGTAGGACGCCGTGACTCCTCCCGTCGTCGGATGGGTCATGACCGAAATGTACGGAATGCGGTTCTCCCCCAGCCGGGCCAGCGCCGCACAGATCTTTCCCATTTGCATGAGCGAGAGAATCCCCTCCTGCATGCGTGCGCCGCCGGAAGTGGACACGAGGACCAGAGGCTTGCGGTCCGCGAGCGACCGCTCCGCCGCGCGCGTGACCTTTTCGCCGACGACCGATCCCATCGAACCGCCCATGAAGGAGAACTCCATGGCGCCGATGATCAACGGGATTCTCTCGAGCGCGCCGGCGCCGATCACGATCGCGTCCGAAGGCCCCACGTTCTCCTCGGCGTTCCGGAGCCGGTCACGATACTTCTTGCTGTCGCGAAACTTCAGAGGATCGGAGGAGCGCAGGTTCGTGTCGAGCTCGACGTACTCCTCGTCGTCGAAGAGCATTCGCAGCCGTTCGGGGGCCGAGAGGCGAAAGTGATACCCGCACTTGGGGCAGATCTTGAAGTTCCGCGCCAGCTCCTTGTTGTAGAGAATCTGGCGACAGTTCTCGCACTTGACCCAGAGACCTTCCGGAACCTTGCTCGTCCGACCTTCGCGGGGCTCCTTGGGCGCTCGATCTTTCTTAAACCACATCGAAAACGGGATGAAATCCTAACAGTATCGGGGGGAAAACGGCACGGCCGGCCGGAGCAAGCCATTCGAGAGCGGGAAGTTAGGGCTCGAGGGAGCCGCCGGGGAGGACGCCGCTCCGGACCTCGAATCGGCGCCCCCGAGCCTGGAAGGGGGTGCCAAAGGCGCGGCTGAGGTTTTCGGCGGTCAGAACCTGGCCGCAGGGTCCCTGGGCGATCGTCTTTCCCCCTTTCAGCAGCAGGACCATGGAGGCGAAATCGGCGGCGAGACCGATCTCGTGAGTCACCAGAAGAATCGTCGTCTTGCGCTCTCCGTGCACCCGCCACAGCGTTTCGAGGAACTCGAGCCGGTGCCGCGGATCGAGACCGGCTGTCGGCTCGTCCAGAAGCCAGACCTCCGCCTCCTGAGCCAGAGCGCGTGCGAGAAATACGCGGCGCCGCTCGCCGCCTGAAATGGCCGACGCGTCCCGGTCGGCGAGGCCCTCGACGTCACAGGCGCGCATCGCATCGAGCGCTTGCCGGCGATCCGTTGGCGTTTCGGCGACGAAGCCTCGTCCGTGAGGCGCACGGCCCTGCAGAACGACATCCAGGGAACGAATCGGAAAGACGAGGTCGACGCTCTGCGGAACGTAGGCGATCCGCCGTGCGGTCTGGCGCCGGGGGACCGAGTCGAGCGGGCGTCCGTCGAAGAGGAGCGTCCCCCCGGAGGCGGCGAGCACGCGCGCGAGGACTTTGAGAAAGGTCGACTTTCCCGAGCCGTTTTCCCCGAGGATCGCCACCACCTCGCCGGCGGAGATCGCGGCGTCGAGCCCCGCCAGGGCCGGCGTCCGTCCGTAGTCGGCGGTCAGTCCGCGCGCTTCGATCAAGAAGCCGGGGTCATTCATCGTCCAGCCTGCTACGGCGTTCTCAGAAGGAGCCATGCGAAGAGCGGGGCGCCGAGCGCCGCGGTGATGGCGCCGATCGGAAGCTCCACGGGGGCCAGCGCCGCGCGCGATGCCGCGTCCGCCGCCACCAGAAGCGAGGCTCCAGCCAGGCCCGAGAGCGGCAGGAGCGTGCGCTGGTCGTTCCCGGCGATCGCACGCACCGCATGCGGAACGAGCAACCCGACGAATCCGATGACCCCCGCAAACGCCACGGCGGCGCCGGTCAGAAGAGAGGCGGCGAGAAAGACGATTCTCTTGGTCCTCTCGATATCGACGCCGAGCGCCGCGGCGTTTTCTTCACCGACCGAGAAGAGATTCAGCCTTGCCGCCATGGCTACCAGAATGACCGCGCCGACCAGGGCGTACGGCGCGAGCGCGGCATCCTTTCCCGGCGTGGCGTCGGCGAGGCTTCCCATCATCCAGAAGAGCATCGTGCGGGCCGCCTCCCCCGAGGCGATCGAGAACGCGGCGAGCAGCAGCGCCGAGAAGAACGCGTTGGCGATCAGTCCCGCGAGCAGCAGACGCTGCAGGTCGAGCCTTCCTCCGCGCATCGCGAGGGAGGCCACGCCGACGGACGCGGCGGCCGCCCCGAGAAAGGCAGCCGCCGGCGAGACAAGCGGAGACGCTCCCGCCAGCGCCGCGCAGGCCGCTCCCGCCGCCGCGCCGCCGGAGGTGCCCAGGAGGAAGGGGTCGGCGAGAGGGTTCTTCAGCAGAGCCTGCAGCGCCGCCCCCGCCAGCGCCAGGCAACCTCCGACGAGCGCCGCCAGCAGAATGCGAGGCGCGCGGATCGAGGCGAGCATGCGCGCCATCTCTCCCGCTTCGCCCCGTCCCGAGAGGAGATCCGCGATCGAGAGGCGCACGCCTCCGACCGAGAATGCGACGAGGGCGACGGCGAGAAGCAGCAGAAGGCCGACGGCGAATGCTCTCGCCCGGCTCGCCCGAGACTCGGGAAACTTCACCGGATTGCCTCCGCAAGCCGCTCGAGCATCCCGAAAACGCGCGGCCCCGGTCGCGTCAGCGACGCTTCATCGAGGCGCACGAGCTTCGCTTGGGCGACGGGTCCGCGCGAGAGCGGCCCCCGCGAGAGCGCACGCTCGAAGGCCGGCCGCGTCTGCCCCGAGTCCGGCAAGACGAGAAGCTCGACGGGGGCGGTTGCGACGTATTCGGCGGAGAGGATGGGCCATCCATTGCGGTCGCCGACGAGGTTGCCCGCCCCGGCCTCCGTCAGGACGTCATTCAAGAAGGTGCCGCCTCCCGCGGCCTGAGGAGGGTCCGGCCAGACCAGGAGCAAGGCGCGGGGCCGTCTCCTTCCGGCCATTCTCCGACGCACCGCCTCGCGGCGGCGCGCGAGCTCATCGGCCAGGCGGATCGCGGCCTCTCGGCGGCCGAGCCGTTCTCCGACGAGGCGGATGCCTTCGAGCACCGCATCGAGAGAGCCCGACGGCACCACGGTGACCGGAAGTCCCGCGGCTTCCAGAGCCCGCACCGCGCCGCGCGCGCTTCCTTCTGCCATCGCCAGCACGAGGTCAGGACGCAGCGCGGCGACTTTCTCCGGGTCGACTTCGAGGCCTCCGACGCGCCGGATGTGGCGCGCGGCCTCGGGAAAATCGGAATACTCCGAAACCCCCACGAGCATGCTCCCCGCGCCCAGCGCGAAGACGATCTCCGTCAGGTTGGGAGCCAGCGCAACCACGCGCCGCGGGATCGTCCGGCCGGGCGCGGCAGGGCCCTCAGCTCGGCATCCGGCGAGCGCGCCGGCAAATGCGAAGACCGAGAGAAGAGCGCGGACGGAGGGGGCAGCATGGCGTTTGCCGCCTCCGGCATCCCTGGAGGGTGTGTGCTCCGTTGCGAGCGCCGCGGGGTCAGATGCAAGGCGCCGCGACGACGGCGATGCGGTCAGCATCCCTCGCCGCCAAGGCCGGCTCGGGACCGAGGAGCGGCAGCGCCGAAGATGGCCCCGCGCCGCCGCAACCGGAACGGCGAACGGCACCTTGCCGGCGACGGGTTGGGACCACATGAGCCTCCGGGAATGCAAGGCTCCGACCGGCGCCCGATGCAAAGTGCCGGACGCCGCGCCCGCATCCATTCTTCAGCAACCTACTAACCCTGAGATTCGGCCTCTTCGAGTTCGTTCCGAATGCCGAGCCGCTGGCAGGCCGCGTCGTACATTTGCCGGGCCGCCTTCTGGGCGTTCTGGAGCTCGGCGAGACGATCCTTCACCTTCGCGAGCTCCTCCTGGATCTCGCTTTCCAGCTCCTGAATCTCGCGCTTGGTGACCGAAAGCGTGTTTTCGTAGAACTTCTTCTGATCTGACGAAAGGCCCATTCCCGCTGACCTCCTGACGACTCTCTAAGGCTTCACTTCCACAATGACAGGACGCCACATTTTGACAGCAATTCCATTCTTCGTGGCGGATCGGAACTTCGCGTTGCGCATGGCCGCGACGACCGCCTCGTTGATTGCCCCCTGGCCGGGGAGACCCTGCTGGAGACGGACTTCACTCGGCTTTCCATCTTCGTCGACGAGAACGAGGACGACGACCTTACCCCCGACACGTTGCTGGCGAGCGAGAGGCGGATAGACGACGCGCGGAGTTCCGATCAGCGCCGGTTCGACGACACCGGCCCCCGGACCCACGAGATCGCCGCGCTGGACTTCGATCTCTTTAAAGGGAACCGCCGCCGGTTTCGGCGCCTCGACCGCCGGCGGCTCGGTCGGAACGGCCGTCGGCTCGGGGCGCGCGGTCGGCGCCATCGTGGGCACCGCGGGTACGAGTGTCGGCTCGGCCAAGACCGACGCCGCCGATGCCAGCGGAGCCTCCACGGCCGTTCCAGGCGTCTTCTTGGAGGCGGCCGTCTTCTCGAGCTCTTTACGTTTGGCGGCCAGCTGGCGCTGCACCTCGGCCTCCACCGCCTTCGGATCGAGTGCCGGCGCGGTGGGCGCGACGACCGGAGGCGCCACAGCCGTCGGAACTGGCGCGGCCACGACGGTGGGCATGACCGCTACGGGCGGAGCCGCTACCGCCTGTGGCTTGAGAACCTTCCATACGACGAAGCCCGCCAGAGCCACGGCGGCGACGGCGATGCCGATATAGAGCGGCGCGCGCCGGGCGGTCTCGGCTTCCACCGATGGAGACGGGGGCGAACCGAAGACTTCCGCTGGTGGAGACGCTGGTTCCCGGTCTCGAGGCGGCGGAGCCACCGTCGCCGTGGGGCCCGGCGGCTCGGGAGGGGGAGCGGAGATCTTCGGAACCGTCCCGCTCCGCCGCGAAACGGGCGCGCCCTTCGACCGGCGCTTTCGTACCGGCTCGGGCTCCTGTGCCGCGTGCGCCGCCTCGCGGGCCTTCGCCTCGGCCATGGAGGATTCCTCCGCCTGCAGGCGATGGAGATAGATCGCCACGTCCGCGCTGCCGGGCGCCGGGGTGTAGGAGTAGAGGACGGAATCCAAGTCGCGCAGGAGATCGGACGCATTGGCGTAGCGTTCATCCGGTTCACGGGCAAGCGCCTTGAGGACGACACCGTCGAGATTGTGCGGCACCTCCGGATTCGAGCGGGACGGCGGCGAGACCTCCGCGTTTCGAACCTTTTCGAGAATGTTGATGTCGGTGTCGCCGCGAAAGAGCCGATCGCCAGTCAGGAGCTCGTGGAGCACGACGCCGAGCGAGAAGAGGTCGCTCCTCCGGTCGATCGACTTGCCCCACGCCTGCTCGGGCGACATGTATTGAATCTTGCCCTTCAGCGCGCCCGATTGTGTCTTCGAGGCCTTCGACGCCGCTTTGGCGATCCCGAAGTCGCAGAGCTTGATGTCCCCCTCATAAGAGATGAGGATGTTCGGGGGGGAGACGTCGCGGTGGACGATGTGGAGGTCCCGTCCTTCCGCGTCGCGACGCCGGTGAGCGTAATCGAGCGCGGAGGCGACCTTCGAAGCGACGTAGACCGCCAGCGGGACGGGCAAGGGGACGCCCAGCTCGCGGCCCGACTGCTGAATCGCGCGAAGGTCGCGTCCATCGACGTACTCCATCGCGATGAAGTAGCCGCCAGCCTGGATCTTCCCGAGATCGTAGATGTGGATGATGTTGGGATGATTGAGCTGCGCCGCGAGCTTCGCCTCGTCGGCGAACATCGTGACGAACTCCTCGTCGTCGGCGATGTGCGGAAGGATCTTCTTGATCGCAACGATCTTCTGAAATCCCTCCACGCCGGTGCGCTTGGCCTTGTAGAGCTCGGCCATGCCGCCGCTGGCGATCCGTTCGAGGATCTCGTACTGCCCGAAGCGATCAGGCCCGGAAGATGGCACGGCCGCCGCGGGCTCCTCGCGCCGGCGCAAAGGCACGCCCGAAGACAAGGGAGCCGGCGTCCGGGAGGCAGGCGGTTTCGGTCTCGGAAGCGAGATCCCCGACAGCGTGTCGGAGATGATTCGGTCGACGTCGGTATCGGAAGAGAGCTTCGGCCTCGAAGGAGTCGCCGAAGTCGGAGTCACCGGAGGAGGCATCTTTTCGGCCAACGGCGCAGGCTTGCCGGCGCCCGTCTGCCGGGACACCGGCATCAGTCCCGAAAGCGTATCGCGCAACCGGCGGTCCACGTCGCTTTCGGGCTGGAGAGGACGCGCGGGGGGAGCCGCCGGAGTCTCGCTCGTCGCCGCGGGCGCATCGATGACGAGCTCGTTCAAGAGATCGGCGAAAATGTCGGACGAAGTCAATGGCGAAGCGGCGGCGGCGAGCTGAGCGGCGTCGATCCTCATCGTCTTGGCGCCGATGTCCGCCGAGTCGAGCGCTTCTCGCACCGAGGCGAGAAAGTCCTCGTCCGAGAAGGGCCGGACTAAGATGTCGAAGGCGCCGACCTTCTGGGCGTCGGCCTTGCGGTTGGAGCCCCGATATCCGCTCATCATCAGGACGATGGGGGGTGCGGTGGCTCCCCCCTTCTTGCGGATCTCTCGGATCACTTCGGCGCTCGGCAGCCGCGGCAGCATCCCGGAAAGCAGGACGAGGTCGAACCGGGAGCTCGCAAAGGCCTGAAGGCCAGCCTCCCCGTCGTGGCTCTCCGTCAGGGAATGCCCGAGAGGCGCGAGGAGCTTGCGAACTCGCTCGATATAGCGCGGCTCGTACTCGATCAGGAGAACCTTCTTTGGCATGAACTCGGACTATTGTCGCTGGAAACGTCCCGAAATCAAAGGGACGCGTCGAAACCGGAAGGCCGAAGGCGAAGAACCGAAGGCGATTCGCTCCCGGCGGTCGAGAGTGAACACACGGGCCTGCCGTCTACCGCTTCCCGCGTGCCGTCCTCATATAATCCGCGAAGAGGCGCGAGGAGACTTCCCATGTCCGGTCACAGCAAATGGAGCACGATCAAGCACAAGAAGGGGGCGGCGGACGCCAAGCGGGGCCGCCTCTTCACGAAGCTCATTCGCGAGATCACGATGGCCGCCAAGCAAGGGGGTGGAGCGCCCGAATCGAATCCTCGGCTTCGTAAGGCCATCGACGACGCCAAGGCCGTCAATATGCCGGCCGAGAACATCAAGCGAGCCATTCAACGCGGCACGGGAGAGCTTCCCGGCGTCTCGTACGAGGAAGTCACCTTCGAGGGGTACGGTCCCGGCGGCGTTGCGGTCTTGATCGAAGCGCTGACCGACAACAAGAACCGGACGCTGCCCGAGATCCGAACGATCTTCTCCAAGCATGGTGGCAACCTGGGGGAATCCGGTTCCGTCCGCTTTCTCTTTCAGAAGGTGGGCTATATCGCCATCGAGAAGGAGAAGGCCAGCGAGGATGCGGTGATGGAAGCGGCGATCGAGGCGGGCGCCGACGACGTCGAGTCGACCGACCAGTACCACGAGATCAAGACCGCTCCCGAGAGCTTTTCCGAGGTCAGAGCCCAACTGGAGAAAAAGGGACTGCCGCTGGCCGTTGCCGAGATCTCGATGATTCCCTCGACGGAGGTCTCGCTCGACGCTCGCAAGGCCGACCAGATGGTCAAGCTCATGGAAGCGCTCGAGGAGCATGACGACGTGCAGAACGTCTGGGCGAACTTTGATTTTGCGGAGACGCCCGCGGCGCAGTCGTGAGTCATGAGTTGTGAGTCATGAGGTGACATATAAGTAATCGCTTATATGTTTCCGGCGGCTCATGACTCATGGCTCAAAGCTCACGACTTCCGTGAAGATTCTGGGCCTCGATCCCGGAACCGTCGCGACCGGTTTCGGTATCGTGATCGTGGAGGGGGGACGGCTGCAGCTCGAACGGTGCGGCGTATGGCGGCCTCCCGCGCGCCGGAGCTTCGCCGAGAAGCTCGATTTCCTCCTCGACGCGGTACAGCTTCTCTTCGCGGACGTTCATCCCGATGCGGTCTCGATCGAGACCATCTTCGCCGCCAGGAACATCGCCTCCTCGATCAAGCTCTCGCATGCGCGAGGCGTGCTGCTCGCGGCGGCATCGCGATCCTGCGTGCCGGTCTTCGAGTACGAGCCGAGACTGGTCAAGAAGGCGCTGGTCGGTTACGGGAACGCCGAGAAGGAGCAGGTCCGCGCGATGGTGCTCTCTCTGCTGGCTCGTCAGCGCTTTCGGGTGCCGCTCGACGCGGCCGACGCCCTTGCGCTCGCCATCTGCCACATCCACGCCTCCGGGGCGCGCTAGGCCGGAGCCAGTCGTTGGTCGTTTGTGGTTTGAGTCTCGAGCCCGGTCTCCTGACCACAAAGCATAGACAACAAACCCCAAACTCCACCGCGACTGACGAACTTTGCTAGCATGACGAGACCTATGTCCTTCCAGGGTTCCATACAGGAGCTCCCTGTCCCCGACATCATCCAGCTGGTATCGGTTTCCGGGAAGACAGGGATGTTCATGCTCGTCCGCGGGTCGGAGCGCGGCTTCATTTATTTGAAGAACGGGAGGATCGTGCACGCCGAGCTCGGCGGCCTATCGGGCGAGGAGGCCGTGTATGCGCTTGCGATCTGGTCGACCGGGGACTTCCAGTTCACGCCCGGCAAAGAGACCGAGCGCGTCACCATCGACCGGACGAACACGTCGTTGCTCATGGAAGCGGCGCGCCGCCTCGACGAATGGAAGGTTCTCGCGCGCAAGATTCCAGGAGTCGACTATGTGCCGGTACTGAAGCCGCGGGGGATGGGCGAGGCGGTGACCCTCTCGCCGCCCGAATGGAACCTCGTCACCCGCATCGACGGCCGCAAGACGGTCGAGGAGCTCGCGCGCGCCATGAGCTCAAACTCCTTCGACACCGCCAAGACCCTCTACGGGCTCGTGACGGCCGACCTGGTCGACATGCGGCCACGCGAGGGCGCGGTCCACGCGATGGCAACCGGGGCGGCGCCGGCTCCGTCGGCGGCCGCGGGCTCCCAGGCAACGCCGGCGGCATCCGCTGCCTCCGCCGCGGTGCTCGGGGACGAGAAAAAGATCCTGATGATCCTCTGCACGAGGGTCAAGCAGGAAGCTGAGGCGGCCATTGGCGAGGCGAACTTGCCGGGAATCGATCGGCCCTACAAGCAGGCGCTCGCCGAGATCGATCGCGGGCGGGGCGTGGAAGCCGTGCGGGACTTGATCCGGCAGACCGAGAAAGCCATCTCCTCGATGCGCGGGCCGACGATGATGAAGGCCTTCCAGGAAAAGATGTCGCTCGTGATGCAGCCGAAAGTGTAGCGAAAGTCCCTTTTGGCTCGCGCCGGGTGAAGCTGGCGGGCGGGTCTCTGGCCGCAGACAACCGCCCCTTCCCCAGACCCGTCACCTGACCGAAAGGACGGGCGGCTGGCCCGTCAGAAGATGTTTGGCAATCTCACAATTTTGTCTTATTCTATTAGGCACTCAAGTTTCCCCGGCTGGATTCGAAAGGAGACACTTCATGATGGCGAAGCGGACCGTGCTCCTCGGGATATTGATCTGCCTGACCGGCACCGCCGTCTTCGGGCAGGTCGCCGTCGTCGCCCCGAATAACCAGGGGGACATCGGACTCTTCACGATGCCAACGGCCGACAATCCCCGGGCAGGGCAGTTCACGCTGGGCCTCTACGGCTGGTACGAGCGGCGCCTCGCCGGACCGCTCGACATCGGCGACCCCGCAGAGATCCGCTACTTCAATCACTGGGCGGGCGAGGCGTCGATCGGCCTGGGCCTGACGAACTGGTGGTCGATCTTCGCCGGAGCGGGCGTCGAGGAGCGCCGCAGCCGCCACGGATGGCAGCAGGGTGTGGTTAACGGGATCCCACTCGTGGGACCGTTCAACATCCAGGAAGGGCGCAAGATACGGATCGGAACGAAGTTCAGCTTCCGCTCCGAAGTGGATCCCGACTTCCGCCTCGCCGCCTGGTTCGCCGCGCACGCTCCCGTCAGCAACGCCACGATCCGCATCGACGAGAACGGAACGGTGACCGACCAACTCAACTCTCGCCGCACCGACTGGGAATGGGGAGCCGCCGCGAGCAAGTGGATCTTCACCGGCATGATCTCCTACACGATGGTCGGAAAGCACGACCAGGATATCCGTCCTCCCAACGACTTGCGGTTCGGCCTGGGTGTCGACATTCCCGTCGCTCCTCTGGTGCACGTCTTGACCGAGGTGGACCGCCACGTCCTCGACGGAGGCGACCGGCCCGAGCCGGACTACTCGATGTTGAACGCCGGGGCGCGCGTGTGGCTTGGCCATACCGGCCTGGCGGTCTCGGCGGCCCTCAACGCGAATCTCGACATCCTCTTCCGCCATGGGTTCTCGCCCAACCCGCTGGGCGGGATCGTGGGCTTGACGTACGCCGCCTGGCCGCCGGCGCCGCCGCCGCCGGTCGTCGTACCGGCCCCCGCCGAAACCGTCATCGAGGAGAAGAAGGAAGTCGAGGTGACCGTCCCGACCCCGCCGCCACCGCCGCGACCCGCTCCGAAGACGACTTCCGACGAGATCTTCTTCGAGGGCAAAGCCGCCCGGCTCACGAACATCGCCAAGGCCGTGCTCGACGGCGTCGCGCTTCGCATGAAGAACGACCTCAACGCGACGGCCGTCATTACCGGATACACCGACAACACCGGCAGCGAGAAGGCGAATCTCGAGCTGGGACAGAAGCGGGCCGAAGCCGCCAAGGATTACCTCGTGACGCGGCACGGCATCGACCCGGGGCGGATCACGACCGTCTCGAAGGGCTCGGCGGAGCCAGCCTACGACAACAGCACCGCGGAAGGCAGGGCGAAGAACCGCCGGGCTTTGATCGTCGTCACCCTCGTTTCGGGAACGTGAGCCGGGAGGCCTCCGAGCGCGTCGACGAACCGGCCACCGGAGGCAGACCCCCGGCAGGAGACAACGCAGCGCGTAGCGCGGCGGACCCCGCTCCCCGCGAGGGGGTCTTTTGACGGCGAAACCCGAGGTCGAGGAACGGACGAGCCCGCCGCCTCGCGTCGTCGGGCTGACGATCATCTCGACGGCTTCGGCCATCGCCCTGCTCTACTACGGGCGCCCCCTCCTGGTCCCCCTGGCCTTCGCCCTCTTTCTCTCCTTCGCGCTGCGCCCCTTCGTCTCGCTTCTCGAACGGGCCGGTGTCCCGCGAATCGCGGCGATCCTGCTGATTCTCTTCGTGATCGTGGGCGCCGTCGCGCTGCTCGTCATCAACGTCACCGCGCAGCTCAATCAGTTCTTCGGCGAGCTTCCCCGGTATCAGGCGCGGATCCGGGACCTCGTCGGCCGCGTGATGGAATTCGTCAACCGCGTGCGGGAACGGATGGGCAGCATCCTCCCGGAGGAGTCGCGAGGGGTCCGCGAGGTCAAGCTCACGGAGTCACAACTGGAGAGCACGCGTGCCTTCTTCGCCGGAATTGGCGCCACGCTCGGCATCCTCCTCTATGCCGCCGCGATCCCATTCCTGAGCTTCTTCATGCTCAAGGACCGCGAGAAGTTCAGCCGCGTCCTCGCCGGCATTCTGACGCGCCACGAACGCCTCGGCGGGTCGGATGTCACGGGGGCGATCTCGCGCACGATGACCGGCTATGCGCTCGGCCTCTCGTTCGTGATGCTGATCATGGCCGGAGCCACGACGCTGGCACTCATGGTTCTTCGGATCGACTATTACTACGTGCTCGGCCCCATCGCCGGTGTGGCGATCCTGCTCCCCTACGTCGGCGTCATCCTATCGACCGTTCCCGCGGTCGCCGTCGCCTATTTTCAGTACGACGCGGAAAAGGCGCTGCTCGTTTTCCTGATCTACAGCCTGCTGCAGTTCCTGGAGGGCAACGTCTTGACGCCCTACATCGTGGGCGGAAAGGTGAGGCTCTTTCCACTGACTGTGATGATCGCCTTCATCTTCTGGGGCACGATCTGGGGGATTCCCGGCGCGGTCCTCGCCGTCCCGCTGACCTCGGCCATCAAGGTCGTGTGCGAGCACGTGAAGGGGTGGGAGGGGCTGGCGCGCCTGCTCGGCGAGCCGGATCTGCCGCATTTTCAGAAGAGGGGGAAGCTGGCGAAGGAGTGAGGACGATATATAAGCGACTGCTTATATATTTCCAATCGGCAATCGGCAATCGCCAATCGGCAATTCCTCAGGCTATCCTCGTGACTCTCCGCGTATGCTTCTTGCCCAGCGACAACAGGCTCCCCGTCAAGCCGGCGGCCGCGCCCAGGGCGGGCATCAGCAGCGCCGTCGGCAGGCTCAGAAATCCCACCCAGAAGAGCGAGAGCACCGGATGCGGATCGCGTGAGAGCCAGTGCGTGGCCAGACAATACGTTCCGTAGAGCAGGGCCAGAGCGATCCCACCTCCCAGCAGCCCTTCCGACGTCGCGTAGAGCCAGAATGGAGCGCGGATGGCGCCTTCCGTCGCGCCCATCAGCCGCATGATTCCGACCTCCTCGCGGTGGAGATCGAGGGCCAGCCGTACCGCCGAGGCGACCGATAGAATCGCCGCGAGCGTCAGAATGCCGCCGAGGAATAGCCCCGCGTTTCGAACGATTCCGATGGCGTCGCGAAACCGGCGCGTGAACTCCTCCTGCGATTCGACAGACTCCACTCCGGGCCACAGCCGGGCCGCGCTCGCGATCTCGATCGCGGCCCCCGCCGGAACCCCCGGCCGCAAGATGACCTCGAGGGACGGGGGGAACGGAACCTCTTTCAGCTCGGCCAATGCGGCGCCGAGATCGGGATAGGCTCGCCGGAAGCGCTCCAGCGCGGCATCGCTGCCCACGATCCGCACGATTCGGATCCGCGAATCGGCAGTCAGACGCGACGCGACGGCGCGACTGTCGGCCTGCGGCTGCAGCGTGATGACGACGGCGGTCGGATCCCCGGAATCCGAAGCCGTCAATCGTCCGAGGTTGCGTGATAGCAACGCGAGCAGCCCCGGCACATAGAGCGCCAGCGCGATGAGCGTGATGGCGGCGGCCGTCTGGCGGGGGCTGCTTCGCGCGATGGACCAGGCCTCTCCGAAGACGTAGCGGGGCCTAGGCATGTGCCGGGGCCGGGAGACGGCAGACGGTAGACGGGAGACGACCTACCCGCGCCGCGACCACGTCTTCCGTCTTCCGTCTCCCGTCTCCCGTCTCCCGCTCCATCACGTCATGGGAAGAAATGGCGCCTCCCGGACGATCGGCGTGCTCTCCCGCATGCGCTCGGCGTCGTGGAGACGCCCGCGCTCGAGCGTCAGTGTCCGCTTCCCCATTCGGCGGATCATCTCCAGATCGTGCGTCGCCACGAGCACCGTCGTCCCTCGGATGTTGATCTCCACGAACAGCCGCATGATCTCTTCGGAGAGCACGGGATCGAGATTTCCGGTGGGTTCGTCGGCCAGGAGCAGAGTGGGCTCGTTGACGATCGCCCGCGCGATCGCGACCCTCTGCTGCTCGCCGCCCGAGAGCTCGTCCGGATGGGCGTTCATCTGGTGGTGCAGTCCGACGCGTTTTAAGACGTGATACGCGCGCCGCTTCTGCTCGGCCCGCGGCAGGCCCAGGACGTTCTGGACGAAGGAGATGTTCTCGAAGACGGTCTTGCGCGCGATCAGCTTGAAGTCCTGAAACACGACGCCGATCGTCCGGCGCAGATACGGAACCCGGGAGGGAGGGAGGACCCCGATGTTGCGCCCGTTGACCAGGATCTGACCTGCGGTCGGCGTCTCCTCGAAGAAGAGCAGTCGCAGCAGCGTCGACTTGCCGGCTCCGGAGGGCCCGGTGAGAAAGACGAACTCGCCCGGCTCGATCGAGAACGAGACGTCGAGCAACGCGTCGCGGAATGGTCCGTATTTCTTCGAAACGCCGTAGAGCTGGATCACGACCGCGACGATTCCATGGCGTTGAGGGCCTGGGTCAGAGCCTCGCGGACGGCGGCGGGATCGGCGCGCCCCCCCGTCTTCCTCATGACCTGTCCGACCAACCAGCCGAAGGTCTGCGTCTTGCCCGAGCGGTACAGAGCGACCTGAGAGGGATTGCCGGCGACCACTTCGGCGACGACCGCCTCGAGAGCTCCCGCGTCGCGCATGCTCGCGAGACCCCTTTCGCGGACGATCGACTCCGGGTCCGCGGAGGAGTCCACCATCGCGGCGAAGACCTCCTTGGCCGAGGCCGCGGAGATCACGCCCGACTCCGCCAGGCGCAGGAGCGCCGCCAGACGGGGCGGCGCCACGGGAAACGAGAGCGCCTCTTCCGTGGAGATCTTCCGCTCCTTCATCCATCGCAGAACCTCGCCCGTGACCCAGTTGGCGGC
>DASXTI010000041.1:0-5122 GCA_036505535.1 Thermoanaerobaculia bacterium | reverse complement strand
AGAGGTACTTGGAGATGGCTTTGGAAGGAGTCACGAGGGGAACCTATCGGAAGTCAACAGTCGACCGTTCAGAGTCGAGATTTGGGCACATATTAGTATATGCTTATATATCCGAATTCGTCCTGGCCCTCGACTCTCCACTTGTCACCGTCGACTGTCGACTGTCGACTGTCGACTGTTGACTGTCGACTGTCGACTGTTGATTCTCTTCAATGCACCGCCGCCCGCAGCGTGATCTCGGCGATGACCTTTGCCTCGATCTCGAGGAGCCGATCGAGCCGCGCCTCGACGGTGGCATCGGCGAAATAGATTCGAGCGAGTGCCACGAAGAGGTCCTGGTGCCGCGCCTCGGACCGGGCGATGTCGCGATAGAACTCCTTCAGCGGGCCCGGTGGCAGGGCAGCGGCCACCAGGCCGAAACGCTCGCAGCCGCGCGCCTCGACGATGCCGGCCGTGAGCAGGCGGTCCAGGAAATAGGCCTCGCTCCCCTTGCGAAATTCCTGCGAGAGACGGCCGACGTAAGCGTCGCGCGTATCGGGAGGGAGAAGGAGCCCGCGCTCGGCAATGCGCGCGTAGACCTGCTGAAAGTGGTGGAGCTCCTCGCGCGCGAGATCGATGCACTGCTCCACCAATTCGCGGCGGTCGGGGTAGTGCGCAACCAGAGCCATCGCCGACGAGGAGGCCTTCCGCTCGCAGGCGGCGTGATCCAGCAGGAACGAATCGAAGTCCGCGAGCACCGTCTCGACCCAGGCCGGCGACGTCGCGACCTTCAGCCGCACCGCCGCTATCCTCCGCTGACGGCGGGAAGGATCGCGATCTCGCATCCCTCCGAGACTTCCGTCGCCAGACCACGCGCGTCGCGGATGTTCTCCTCGCCGACGAACACGTTGATGTGCGGCCGCACCTCCCCTTGCTCGGTCACGATACGGTCCCTGATGCCAGGATGAAGGACCCACAGTTGTGCCAGCGCTTCGCCGACGGTTGCGGGAGAGCCTTCGAGCGCGAGGTGCCGGCGTCCGGCCGCGAACGGCTGCAGCGGGCCGGGGATCAAGAACCGGACGGGCATCAGGCGGCCTTCCGGCGCCGGGGACCGATTCGCTTCGCGCGCGGCGAAGTCTTCGTTTGTCTCTTCGCGGCCAGGTTCCCGGCGAGGCAGGCCTTCACGCACACGATCGGAGGCAGCCCATCGCGCAGTAGCTCCCAGCTTCTTCCTTCGTCGCGCGATCCGTAGAGCTTGCCGCTTCGTGTCCCGAAATAGACTCCCGCCGGCTCGAGATCGTCAACGGCCATCCCGTCGCGCAGGACCGTCTCGAAAGCCTCTTTCTGGGGCAGCCCGCGCGAGAGCGGCTCCCAGGAGTCTCCCGCATCGCGCGTGCGATAGACACGGAGCTTCTCGTCCGGAACGCAGCGGAATCCATCCGAATGCAGCGGCACGATGAAGGCGGTATCGGGCTCGCGGGGATGGACCCCCAGACAGAATCCGAAGTCGGAGGGCACGCCGTTGGCGATGTCCTGCCATGAGTCGCCGGCATCATCGCTGCGGTAGAGACCCCAGTGGTTCTGCAGGAACAGCCGCCCCGGCCGGGCCGGATGCTGCGCGATCTTGTGCACGCACTGGCCGAACTCGGGCTGCGGGTCCGGCAGAAACTCCGCCCGCACGCCGCGATTCTTGACCTGCCAGGACTCGCCGCCATCGTCGGAGCGGTAGACTCCGCCGGTCGAGGTGGCAATCGTGAGACGCCCCGGGCGGCTCGGATCCACGAGCACGGTGTGGAGGCAGAGGCCGCCGTTTCCGGGCGCCCACTTCGCCCGATGCGGATGATTCCAGAGTCCCTCGTTCAAGCTCCAGGTCTTCCCTGCGTCGTGCGATTCGAAGATCGCCGACGGCTGCACGCCGCAATAGAGCGTCTTCGGATCGTCTTCGCGGCCGGGCGAGATCTGCCATATGTTCGCGAGCGAGGCGCCGGACTCGGCGGGGAAGCGGATGAGGGGGACCTCGGGCCGCTCCCACCGGCCTCCGAAGTCGTCTGTCCAGCAGAGCTCGGCTCCCCAGTGCATGCTTGCCGGCGCGGCCCAGATCCGGTGCCGGCCCGCGCGCCCGTCGTAACCCGCCGCGTAGACCGACGCTCCGGGAAAGACGGGACCCGACGCCTCCCAGCGTTTTCGCCCGGGCCCCGACTTCAAGAGAAAGAGCCCTTTCATCGTGCCGACGAGCAGGAGCACGTCACCGTCTCGGACGGGAAGCCTTGGGGGTGCTTTTATTTTCGAAGCTGGCATAGCGGGAGTTTACGAAAAAAAGGGGGTCGGGTTCCCTTCAAACTCCGCCCGTCCAGAGCCGATAGACCTCCGCGACCTTCCGGCGCAGGCTCTCGAGGGTTCCGTCATTCACGATGACGTCCTGCGCGCGGACACGGGCCGTCTCGGACGAAATCTGGGCCGCGATGCGCCGGCGGGCATCCTCCGGGTCGCCCCCCCGCTCTTCCCAGCGGCGCAGGCGTTCCTCTTGCGGCGCCACGACCAGAAGAACGCGGTCGTAGTCCGACTCGGTTCTCGATTCGAAGAGCTGGGACGCCTCCGCCACGGCGACGGCTGCTCCGGCGCGCTCGGCCTCGGCAAAGCGACGCGCCCGCTCGGCGCGCACCAGCGGATGGATCCGCTCCTCCAGCGCGTGTCGCTTGGCGGGATCGGCGAAAACGATGCCCGCGATGCGGGATCGGTCGATCTGTCCGTCTAAGTCGAGCACCGCTTCGCCGAAGAGCTCGCGCGCCGCGGCGGCTCCGGCACCTCCGGGCGAATACAGGTCTCGAACGATCTGGTCGGCATCGAAGACGACGGCGCCGAGCCCGCGAAGAATCGCGGCCACGGTGGACTTGCCCGAAGCGAGGCCTCCGGTCAGGCCGATGCGGAGCATACGTTCAAGGCGCCGGTGCCCGCACCACCTCGCCCCCCTTCATCACCCAGTCGATCTTCGAGAGTATCGAAACGTCCTTGAGCGGATCCCCGTCCACGGCCACGATGTCGGCATAGGCCCCCTTCTCGATGACGCCGATCTGCCCCGTCATGCCGAGCAGCTCGGCGGCCGAAGTCGTCGCGGACCGGATCGCCTCGATCGGCATCATGCCGAACCGGACTTCGTTCTCGAACTCGCGCGCCTGATTGATCTCGGTCCAGGGGAAGCCTCCGGCGTCGGTCCCGAACGCGATCTTCACTCCCGCCCTGCGGCAGTTGCTGAAGGACTTCTCCAGGACCTTCGGCATCTCGGCCCAGATGCCGCGGCCCTCCCGGGCGCGCGGCTCGGCGACGTAGAGCGAGACGGTCAGCGTCGGCGAGAGGAAGATCCCCTTCCTCGCCATCGCCTGCGCGACCTCGGGGCGGATCGAGTCGCCGTGCTCGATCGAGTCGACCCCCGCCGCGACCGCCATGCGCACGCCCGTGTCGGAGGTCGCGTGGGCGGCCACCTTCGCTCCCCGCGCATGGGTCTCGGAGACGACGGCCTCGATCTCCTCCTTCGTCCAGTTGGGGGGCGAGTCGATGTACCCGTCCGAGGTCAGCCGAAGACCGCCGGTGTTCGCGTAGATCTTGACCCAGTCGGTTCCGTAGGAGAGCTGCTCGCGAACCGCCCTCCGGCAGCCGTCGGCTCCGTCGCAGACCATCACCCCGGTCGGAAACTTCCAGTCCGGGCGGAAGTGGAGGATGGGGTAGGTCCCCGTCGTCGAGAGCGCCGGCCCCACGACTTTCATACGCGGGCCGGGAATGACCCCCTCGCTGACGGCATCACGCAGCGCGACATCGTCGTAGCCCGCGCCTTCGGTTTCCACGTCGCGCAGCGTGGTGAAGCCGTGCTCGAGCGCGATGCGCATCGCGCGAACAGCGCGCGCCACGCGATGCGCCGGGTACTCCTTCAGGATCTGCTCCTCGTACTCGGCTTGCGTCGCGTCGCCTTGCAGGAGAACGTGTGTGTGGGCGTCGATCAACCCCGGAACCAGCGTTCGGTTGCCGAGATCAATCGCCTTCGTGCCGGCTGGGACCTCGGTGCCGACGCTCTCGATCCGATCTCCGGCGACCACGACTACCGGTCGCTCGATGTAGCGGCCGGTCTTGACGTCGAGCAGTCTCGCTGCCTTGATCGCGAGTCGGGGCTTCGCCTCTTGGCCGAGAACGAGCCCGGCGGCCAGGATTCCCAGAACGTCCAGGATGAGTCCTTTTTTCACACCGCCTCCCTTACGCTGCGGAAGCCTATCGCGGCCGTCGCGAAAAAAATCCCCCGCTCCCCTAAACAATCTACAGGAAACCGCGTATGCTCTCCTGTAGATCGTCGAGAGGAGTGCCGATGCCCCCTTCGCGAAGCGACCTGCTCCAGGGAACGCTGGACGTGCTGATCTTGAAGACGCTGTCGACGGGCGCCATGCACGGATGGGGGATCTCGCAGCGGATCCAGCAACTCTCTCACGACGTCCTGGCGATCAACCAGGGATCGCTGTATCCCGCGCTCTACCGGTTGGAAGAGAAGGGCTGGATCACGGCCGAGTGGGGCAGCTCGGAGAACAACCGCCGCGCTCGCTTCTACGCGCTGACCCGCTCGGGGCGTCGCCGTCTCTCGGAGGAGACCGAGAGCTGGGAACGGTTCGCGGCCGCGGTGGCGCGCGTGCTCGCGGCGACGTAGCCGCGGAAGGGGGCACGGAGATGACCGGAGGGTTTTTCCGCGGCGTCCGGGCGCTCTTCGCGAGGGCACGCCGAGAGCGCGAGCTCGACGAGGAGCTGGCGTTCCACCTCGAGAGGGAGACCGAGAAGAACGTGGGCCGCGGCATGTCGTCGGCGGAGGCGCGGCGCGAGGCGCTCATCCGCTTCGGCGGAGTCGCCCAGACGAAGGAGGAGGTCCGCGAGTCCGGCGGGGCCGCGTTCGCCGAGACCATCCTCCAGGATGTCCGCTTCGGCCTTCGCACGCTCCGAAGGAGTCCCGGCTATGCGGCCGCCGCGGTGCTGACGCTCGCGCTCGGCATCGGCGCGAACACGGCCATCTTCTCGGTTGTCTACGGCGTCCTGCTGCAGTCACTGCCGTACGGGGGCGGGGACCGGCTGGTTCGGATCCGAGCCGATGCCCCCGGCGCCGGGATTTCGGACG
>DASXTI010000040.1:0-4647 GCA_036505535.1 Thermoanaerobaculia bacterium | reverse complement strand
TCCTGGCCCGGCGTGCGTCCAGAGACTTGCCGGTCAGAATCAGGTCGAGCGCCGCCGCCAGGCCCACGACGCGGGGCAATCGCGTGCAGCCCCCCCAGGCGGGAAAGATGCCGAGGCGCACTTCGGGAAGGCCGATCTGCGCCTTGAGCGAGTCCGACATAACGCGATAGTCACACGCGAGCGCCAGCTCCGTCCCGCCGCCGAGACAGGCTCCGTTGATCGCCGCAACCGTCGGGTAAGGGAGGTTGGCGAGCTGCTCGAGGAGGGATTGCACCCGCTCGACCCCCGTGCGCACCTCCTCGGGCTTCACGTTCGCGAACTCTTTGACGTCCGCGCCCGCAATGAATACATCGGGCTTGCCGCTCCGGATGAGCAGGCCCCGGATCCGCACCTCTCGCGTCAGGCGCACGAGCACGTCGGCGAGCTCCGATACCACTTCGCCCGACAGCTTGTTGACCTTTTCGCCCGGCAAATCGAAGGTCAGGACGGCGAGCCCGTCCTCCTCGACCTTGAGCTCGAACGCGCTCATCGCGTCAGGGCTCTTCACAGGAGCTCCACCACCGCCGCGCCCCCCTGCCCGCCGCCGATGCACATCGTGGCCAGGCCGAACTGCGTTCCACGCCGCTTCATTTCCTTCAGAAGGGTTATGACGAGCCGGTTCGCCGAGGATCCGACCGGATGTCCGAGCGCGATGGCGCCGCCGTTGACGTTCGTCTTTTCCCAATCCATCTCGCCGATCGGTCCCCCGGTGCCGTACCTCGCATGCCAGGCGGCGGAGGGGAATACCCGCGCGCAGGCCAGCACCTGCGCCGCGAAGGCCTCGTTGATCTCGACCAAGCCGATGTCATTCCAGGAAAGCCCCGCGCGGGACAGCGCCAACGGCGTGGCAACCGCGGGGCCCAGACCCATCCGCTCGGGCTCGAGCGCGCAGAACGCGAAGCCGCGAATCTTGCCGAGCGGACTGTAGCCTCGGGATTTCGCCTCGGCCGCGCTCATCACGAGCGATGCGGCGCCGCCGTCGGTGATCTGCGAGGAATTGCCCGCGGTGACGGTTCCGAACTTCCGGTCGAAGTAGGGCTTCAGCTTCCCGAGCGCCTCCAGGGTCTGATTCTCGCGAACGCCGTTGTCCTGCGTCGCCATGGCTTCGTACCTCGGCGGGATCGCAACGGGTACGATCTCTTCGGCGAGCTTTCCGCGCGCGAGCGTCACGCGCTGGTGAGAGCGGAGGGCGAAGGCGTCCTGCTCCTCTCGCGTGATGCCGTGCTCCTTGGCGAGGACTTCGGCGGTCTCTCCCATGTTCAGGCCGCAGACGGCGTCGGTCAAGCCCAGCTGGAGGCCGACCTCGGGCTTGAAGTGCTTCGGCCGAAACTTCGCCGCCGCGGCGACTCGGTCCGTCAGGTTCCTCGCGGTGAAGACCTCGGTGAAGATCTCCTGGCTCTCGTGGGAATAGAGGAACGGGATGTTCGACATCGACTCGACGCCGGCGGCTACGATCGCGTCGGCCTCCCCGGCGGCGATCCGGTAATACGCGTCGACGATCGACTCCAAGCCCGAACCGCAGAGGCGATTGACGGTGAACGCCGGAACGCGGGCCGGCACGCCGGCCTTGAGCGCGGCCACCCGCGCGACGTTGACCGCGTCGGGGGGCTGCGCGATGTTGCCGAAGATGACGCCATCAAGGCCGGCCGGGTCGAAGTCGGTCCGCGCCAGCAGCTCCGTGACGACGACTCGCCCGAGCTCCGCCGCGGACACGTCCTTCAGCTCGGTACCGGCCCTCGCATAGGGGGTGCGGACTCCGTCGACGACGACGACCTCACGCGACATGCGACTTTCCGGCCGCCTCGTACATCCCTTCGATCAGCGCGTGGTAGCGATTCTCCAGAATGCGCCGCTTGACCTTGAGCGTCGGGGTGATCGAGCCATCCTCGACCGTCAGATCCGACGGGAGCAAGGCGAAGGCCCGAATCTGTTCGTGGTGCGGCCGGTCGGCGTTGTAGACGTCGATCTCGCGCTGGAAGAGCCGTCGGATATCCGGATGCGCGTCGATCGCTTCCCATTGGACGTCGCGGCGCCCCGCCGCTGCCCACTCCTTCAGACGAGCGAAGTTCGGCACGATCAAGGCCGCGAGGAACTTGTGCCGGTCTCCGATGACAATCGGGAGCTCGATGAACGGCGACTTCTTCAGCTCGTTCTCGATTACCTGGGGCGCCGCCTTCTTGCCGCCGGCCAAGACGATCAAGTCCTTCTTCCGGTCGGTGATCGAGAGAAATCCGTCGCGGAGCTGGCCGATGTCGCCGGTGTGGAACCAGCCGTCCTTGTCGATGGCCTCGGCGGTCGCCTGCGGCTTGTTGTAGTAACCCTTCATGACGTGCGGACCCCGGGTGAGGATCTCACCGTCCTCGGCGATCTTCACCTCGACTCCCCGGATCGGTTTGCCGACCGTACCGAGCCTCCAGCGCCCCGGTCCATTGACGCAGATGACGGGAGAAGTTTCGGTCAGGCCGTACCCTTCGTAGATCATGATGCCCGCACCGATGAAGAACTCGGCGAGGTCGCGAGACAGCGGCGCGCCGCCTGAAACGGCGAAACGAAAGTTTGTACCGAGAGCGCCGCGGATCTTCTTGAAGACCAGCGCGTCGGCGAGCTTCGCCTTGCGCTCCAGACCGGAAGGAAGAGGCTGCTCCTTCTCCAAATAGCCGACGCGCTGACGCCCGATGCCGACGGCCCAGTGAAACAGCTTCTTCTTCAACGGACTGCCCACTTCGACTTTCGCCATGATCTTGCCGTAGACCTTCTCGTAGACGCGCGGAACCGCACCGAAGCAGTGGGGGTTGACCTCCAGAAAATTGTCCCCGAGCTTGTCGATCGACTCGGCATAGGCGATCGAGGCCGTCTTGTGGAGATAGGCATAGTCGAGCATCCGCTCGAAGACATGGGACAGCGGAAGAAACGACATCGCGGTCGCGTCCGCGGTGAAAGGAATGACCTCGCAGCCGGCGACGACATTCGAGATGAAATTGAAATGCGTGAGCATCGCTCCTTTGGGCTCGCCCGTCGTGCCGGAGGTGTAGATGATCGTCGCCACGTCCTCGGGCTTCACGCGGGCCGCGCGCTGTTCGAAGACGCCCGGACTCATCTCGAGCGTGGGACGGCCTCGATCGACGACCGAATGAAAAGTCGCGTAACCCGGTTCCGCCGGAGGACTTCCCTCGATCAGAATCACATGGTCGATGCTCGGGCACTGGGGCTTGATCGTGAGGATCTTGCCGAGCTGCGGGAGCGAGGAGACGAAGATGGCCTTTGCTCCGCAGTCCATCAACAGCGGCGCGATCTGACCCGCCGGAAGCGTGGGATAAATCGGCACCGACCACGCTCCAGCGCAGAGGATCGCGTAATCCGCAATCGTCCATTCCGGACGGTTCTCCGAAAGAATCGCCACCCGATCGCCCGGCTGAATCCCGAGACCGTTCAATCCGAGCGAAAGGGCTCGGACGGTGAAACCGAAGTCGGTGGCGGAGATCGGCTTCCAGACGCCGTTCACTTTGGAGATCAGAAGGTTCGGTTTCCCGCAGGCGGAGGCGGAGGCAAAGAGGTCGCAGAGTGTGCGGGGTGGGTTGCTCATGATTCCTCCGCGAGCCGATTCTGTCCTGCCCTCTCGGGCCGGTCAAGGATCGGCGAGACGGAAGTCCGACTTGGCGCGTGGGTTAGTCTCTTCATCCGTGGCGATCGCGCTCCTCTCGGGCACCGTGCTCGCCCTGGCGGGCTTTCTGTTGACCTCCGTCCAGGGCTTCGTGCTGTCGGCCCACCTGGACGCGGCTACGCCGCTGGCGAGAGTTCTCGTCACGAAACACGTCGCCTACGCCATTCCGACCGTCCTCCTGTCTCTCTTTTCCCAGTCGATGGTCATCTTCTTCTTCATCGGCACGGGACGGCTCGTGAAGGACGAAATCGTGTCGTTTCCGGAGGCGGAAAGGCGCGCCGCGCTCCGCGCGATCCGCGGCTTCAAACGGAAGACATCGCCTCCGGCGACCTTTGCGTTGCTATCCGCGATCGCCGTCTTCGTTCTCGGAGGCGCCGTCCACACGAAGGCGCTGCCCCCGTGGACTCACCTCTCCGCGTCGGTCATCGCCGGGGCGACGCATCTCTGGGCGCTCGTGGCGGAATGGAATGCCTTCCTCGAGAACGGAAAGCTCATGGCCGACCCGGCCGGCTACGCCCGGAAGCGAGCTATCGCAGAGCCAGAGCGGTCGTCTTTCCTTCGCTGACGCTGAATTCGTAGCTCTCATCGCCCGAAGCGCCGGGAATGACGATGCGATAGGAGCCGGGCGTGAAGTTCCGCCAGATCGTGAGCGGGGTGTCGATGTTCACGATGCCGTCCGATCGCCCCGGCGAGCTCAAGTAGAGAGCGCCCGATGCATCGAAGATCTGTCCCGTCGCCGGAGCTTCCGCACGGACCTCGACGCGCCCGCCGGGTGTCAGGAGCACCTCCAGGGGGGGCGACGGAACGGTGGCCGCGAGAGTGCGCGGCGCATAGCCCCGCGCGTAGACGTAGAGGGTGTAGGCCCCCGCCGCCGGCGCCGGGACCTCTCCATGCCCTTCCTCGTCGAGCGGAACCGCGCCGTAGAAGGCCGTTGCGCCGGCGCTGGA
>DASXTI010000039.1:0-35913 GCA_036505535.1 Thermoanaerobaculia bacterium | reverse complement strand
GCCATCGCGATTCCGAATCTGTTGAACGCCGTGCAGCGCGGCAAGCAGAAGCGGACGATGAGCGACATGCGCGCTCTGGCGACAGCGGTCGAGGCGTACGCGGTCGACAACAACAACTATCCGGCCGCGGCCTGCAATGCGGGAATCTTCACGTCGGGTGCGGACGTCGTGCTGACGACCGCTTCATTCACCAACCTGACGCCGACCTACATCGCCCAGCCTCCGAAGACCGACGGCTGGGGCCGATTCATGCGCTACACCCTGGGGACCGCCAGCAACGACTATCGCATCCGTTCGTACGCTCGCGATGGGACCGCGAGCGCCTTCAACTGCGGCACGACCACGAACTTCAACGACGACATCATCTACGCCGACGGCACGTTCATCCAGTGGCCCGAAGGCACGCAGTACTGAGGGCGGTGCCGAAGACACGAGGAACGAAACCGGCCCGGACTCGACCGACCGTTCTCATGGGATGCGTAAGAGGGACGCCGGATTCACTTTGATCGAGCTGTTGATCGTCATCGCGATCATCGGCATCCTGGCTGCCATCGCGATTCCGAACCTCTTGAACGCCGTACAGCGCGGTAAACAGAAGCGCACCATGGCCGACATCAAGGCGCTGGCGGCCGCGATCGAGTCTTATCACGTGGACAACTCTCTCTATCCCGCGGCGGCCTGCTCGCCGGGCAACTTCACGGCTTCCGGACCGACGGTGGACGACGTCTCCTTTACCAATCTGACGCCGACCTACATCACGCAACCGCCGGTGCGGGACGGATGGGGACAATTCTTCCTCTACAACACCGACGCGGGTGCCGCGAACTACAACGTGCGAAGCCTGGGGCGCAACGGGACCACGAATGCCTTGGCCTGCGGCACGACGACCGATTTCAACGAAGACATCCTCTTCTCCGATGGCGTCTTTCTGCAGTGGCCCGAAGGAACTCAGTACTGATTTGATTCCATCCGGCCACGTGGACCGGCCGCGACAACGTAGAATCGCTGCGTGCTGCTCCGCCGACGGCTCGTTTCCGGGGTGTGTGCGGTCGCGGCGCTCCTTCCAGCCGTCCTCTGGCTCGCTCCCGCCTTCGTCTCGGGCCTCGCTCCCACGCTTCGCGACCAGGGCGACTTCTTCTACCCGCTGAAGCTCTACACGGCCGACCGCCTCCGCCTGGGAGAGATCCCGCTCTGGAACCCTCTCTCCGGAAACGGCGAGCCCTGGCTGGCCAACGGCCAGTCGGGCGTGTTCTATCCGCCGAATCTGCTCTTCCTGCTGTCCTCCCCGGCTCTGGCGGGGGCGCTCTTCCTGCTCCTTCATTTCGGGATCGGGGTCTGGGGAGCCCGCCGCTTTCTCAAGAACGAGAACGTGTCGGACGCGGGAGCGCTCTTCGGCGCGGCGGCCTTCGCGGCGTCGGGCTTCGCGGCATCGCTGTCGGTGTATTGGAACCACTTCGGCGCCTTCGCCTACCTGCCCGGGATCGCGGCGGTCGCAAGAGGAGGGATGCGGTCCCGCGCCTCGGTGCTCGGGCTCGGCGCGCTCATCGGACTGCAGGCCATGGCCGGCAGTCCCGAGATCTCCGCGGCGACGGTTCTTCTGGCCGCCGCGATGGTCGTCTTCCCCCGCGAGGAATTTCCCGCCCCCTTCGTACCGGCGCCGCGTTCTTCCACCATGCGCCGATTCGCCGCGGGCGTGGGTTTGGGAGTTGCGCTGGCGGCCTGGGTTCTCGTTCCGATGGCGGAGCTCGCCATCCGCTCGGACCGGCGGCATCCGCTTCCGGCGGCGGAGAGAGATTACGGCGCGGTCGGGCTGAGAGATCTCCTCTCGGTGGGGGGCTACTCCCCGCCGTGGTTCGGCGGCGCATACCTGGCCTCCCTCTTCCTGCCCCCTTTCGTGCTCGTGGGGGCTGCGGCGGCCTTCCGCGAAGCCCACCGCCGCCGGATCGCGCTCGTTCTGTCCGTCTTCGCTCTGCTCGGCCTCCTCCTCGCGAGCCACGGGAGCCCGGGCGCATGGCTGCGGAGCCTTCCCCCGATGGACCGCATACGCTATCCGGCGAAGGGGCTCGCCTGGACGGCCTTCGCTGTGGCCATGCTGTCCGGTATCGGTATCGACGCGCTGCGCTTCGTCAAGGGCGAGCCGCGCGACCGCGTACTCTTCGGCGTTCTCTCGATCGGCGCGCTCGCGCTCGCGGCGGCCTCGCCGCTTCCGTTTCCCGTGCGCCTGGTCTCGGCAGTCGGCAGCGCCGCCGTGGGTCTGCTCGCGCTCGGGCTGGGCCGGCGGCCCACGGCCGGCGCGCTGATTTCCGGCGGGGCGGCCGCCGGTCTGGTGGCGGCACTGGGCCTGGGACTCGCTCCGCTGGCGAGGTTCGCCCGGGAGACCGAGATACGACGCTGCCCCGAGACGATCGCCTCGCTTACCGGAGTCGGCGGGCGAATCATCACGCCACCCATGGACGCACTGACTCCCTGGGTGCTTCGTGACGGAAGCTTCGACGCCGGGATGCTTCGACGCCAGAGGGAGGCCCTGCTGGGCTATACGAACTTGACCTGCCGCGTGCCGACCGTACGGACGGCCGCGCCGCTCACGACTCAGGGCGCCGAGGAAATTGCGGACTCCATCGGTTTTGCCGAGGATGCGGTTCCGGCCGGGGCCGCGAGCGCCCGCGCCCTCTGGACGCCCTTTCGTCCCGCGCGCCTGCCCTCGCGCAAGATCGGCGACTTCTTCCGCGCGCCGCTCGCGCCTTACCGGCCGCGGCTCTCCTTTCTCCGGGCGTACCGTGTCGAGCCCGACCCGGCGCGGGCCTGGAGCCGGATCGCCGCAAGGGAGATCGACCTCACACGCGAGGTCCTCCTCGATCGCCGTCCCGTTCCCGACCTAGCCGGGGCGGAGGAACACTTGCTCTTGCTGGCTCGTCTCGCCGAGGACCGGCCCGAGCGCGTCGTCGCGGAGCTGACCTCGAACTTTCCCGGGCTGCTCGTCCTGACAGATCTCTACTATCCCGGCTGGATCGCGGAGGAGGGGGGCCGCCGCCTTTCGATTCTGCGCGCGGACGGATACTTTCGGGCGGTCGCGTTGCCGGCCGGCGCGCATCGGGTCGTCTTCCGTTACCGGCCGATATCGTTCTACGCCGGCGCGGCCGCATCGATCCTGGCTCTGTTGACGATGCTCGCGCTCTGGCGCTCGGGAGAGCCGGTTCGGGTCGGAAGAAGAACTCCGTGACGAGTCCGATCGCGTCATTCGGGACCTTCGGCGCGGCGGTGATCGGCGTTCTGGGGCTCCTCGTCGGCAGTTTCTTAAACGTCCTCGTGCATCGGCTTCCGCGCCGCGAGTCGATCGTGTCACCCGGCTCGCATTGCCCCTCGTGCGGGGCGCCGGTGGCGGCCTACGACAATGTTCCGGTTCTCTCCTGGATGCTCCTCGGCGGCCGCTGCCGAACCTGCCGCGCTCCGATCACGATCCGGTATCCCTTGATCGAGTTGTCCAACGGCGTACTCTGGGTCCTGGTGTTTCGCTTCGCCGAGAGCTGGGGGGACGTCGCCTCGGGGGCGTTCCTCTGCTCGGCGTGTCTGGCGCTGCTCTTCATCGATGCGGACTTCCAGATTCTTCCGGATGCGATCACGTTGCCGGGGATCCTCTTCGGCCTCGCCTCCTCGTTCGCGTCGGCCCGGCGGACGCCGCTGCAGGCGCTCGCCGGCGCGGCTCTCGGCGCCGGAGGCCTCTTTCTGGCGGCGTTTCTCTACGAAAAGATCGCGGGTCGGGAGGGCATGGGTCTCGGAGACGTCAAGATGCTCGGAATGCTCGGCGCGCTGCTGGGTCCATTCGGAGTGCTCGTGACGATTCTCGCGGCGTCGCTGTCGGGCAGCGTCGTCGGGATCGGGCTGATCCTGTTTCGCGAGGGGAGCGGCGCGACGCGGCTGCCGTTCGGCGTTTTTCTGGCCCTGGGAGGGATCGCGGCCTGGTTCTTCGCGGACCCGCTCTTCGCCCGCTACCGAATGCTATGGCCGTAGACGCCGGCGGCACTGCCGCGGGCGAGCCGCGTGTTCCGCAGTCCTTTCGCCGGGAGTCGCGCCTCTTTCTCTGGGTCGCGCTGCTTCTGATCCTCTTTCTGAACTTCCTGACCTTGATCTTCTTCCGCGACGCCGTCGCCTGGGGAAACCAGGCGACCGAGCGCCGCGCCGACGAGATCCTCCGGCGTGCGTCGCTGGCGCGCGGAGGGCCGGAGGCAACGGACGATGCGATGGAGCGAGGCGCGCTGGAGCCCGACGTCGCGTATCTGGCGGTCTACGATGAACGCGGGCAGAGGTTGCGCAGCTACGGCTCCGGACCACCCGAAGCGCCCCTGCGACTCCCCGAGCCGCGGCCCGGGCCGGGGCGGGTCACCCACGACTGGCGCTCGAATCCTCCTCTCCTGCTCGCGACGTTCGCGGCGGGCAGGCGTTTCTTCGCGATCGCGCTCGACCCGGGGGCCGGCGCGGCATTGCGCAGCTACGCGAGCAAGCTGTCGGTGTTCGTTCCTCTGGCGGCGGCGGCGCTGGTGATCCTCGCCGGCTTCTATCTGCGCTCGCTGCTCGCGCCTTACGAACGTCTCCTGACGGCGGCCGGCGGCGCGCCATCCACCGGTCGCGAAGGGGGGGACGAGCGCGATTTCTTGATCGAGCGCTTCGAGAGCACGATCACCGCGCTCCACGAGAAAGAGCGCGAGCTCGAGCGTCTGGCGCGGCGCGAGAAGGAACGCGCCGACGACCTGGAGACGGCGGCGCGAACTCTGTCGCGCAATCTGCCGACGGGCGTCTTATCCGTCGATCCGCGTGGGCTCGTCGTCGAGCTGAACGAGGCCGGCCGAGAGATCCTGAAGTTGCCGCGGGACGGGCGCGGTGAGCCCTTTGGCAAGGTGCTGGAGGAGGCGCCCGACTTCCGCGAGCTCGTCGCCGAGGTGCTCGAGAAGCGTGTCGTGGCCGAACGGCGCGAAGTGCGCTGGCGCCGCCCACACCAGGAAGAAAGAGTGCTGGGCGTGACCGCGACCCCTGCGCAGGGCGGAGACGGACGGTTCCTCGGCGCGGTCGCCCTGTACTCCGACTTAACCGAGATACGCCGGCTCGAGGGTCGGGTCGCGCTCGCGCGCCACTTGGCCGACCTCGGACGCGTATCGGCGGGGGCCGCCCACGAGTTCCGCAACGCGGCCGCGGCGATCGACGGCTACGCGGACCTCGCGCTGCGCGCCGGAGATCCGCAACGCGCGGCGGAGTACGTGCGGGCGATCCGGCAGGAGGCGCAGGAAATGAGCCGCGTCACGAACGACTTTCTTCTCTTCGCCAAGCCGGAGGGCTTCGTGCCGGAGTGCGTCGAGCTCGCGGACGTCGGCGAAGCGGCCGCCGCCGAGACGGAGCGGGCCTACCCGGAGGTGGTCGTGTCGCGGTCCGGCGAGTTCCCCTCCGTCTCGGGCTCGGCGGTGCTGCTGCGGCGCGCCCTCGTGAACTTGATGCGCAACGCGATCGAGGCGACCCCGGCCGCTCGCCGGACACGGCCCGATGCGATCACGCTTTCGGGCGCGAAGGGAGGGAGGGGGGTGACCCTGTCGGTGGGCGATAGAGGAGAAGGGGTCGACGCGTCGGAGAGGGAGAAGATTTTTCTCCCGTTCTACTCCTCCAAGCCCGGCGGCTCCGGTTTTGGGCTCGCGATCGTCGCCCGCATCGCGGAGCTCCACGGCGGGACCGTGGAAGTCACGGACCGCCCGGGAGGAGGAGCGCTGTTCACGCTGAGGCTGCCGGTGGGGTCAGGTCTTTAAAAGTGTGAGTTTGAGCTCGGCAGGTCAAGAGCGCCCGGCGTTCTCAAACTCACACTTTCACAGACCTGACCCCACCCAGTCCCGCGATCATCCCCTTGAACGTCTCCTTGTCGATCGCGCGCTCCAGCGCTTCCCCGGGCTCGACCAGACCCTGCTTCACGAGCTCGGTCAAGGACTGATCCATCCCGATCATTCCGCGCGACTTGCCCGTCTGGATCTGATTGTTGATCAACGCGGTCTTGCCTTCGCGGATCGAATTGGAGAGGGCGGTCGATCCGAGCAGGATCTCGAAGGCGGGAATCCGTCCTCCTCCGATCTTCCGCAGGAGCTGTTGGGCCACGACCCCGCGGACTACCTCCGCCAGAACGATGCGGACCTGCTCCTGCTCCGCCGCGGGGAAGGCGTCGATGATGCGGTCGACGGCCTTCGCGGCCGAATTGGTGTGGACGGTGGCGAAGACGAGAAGGCCCGTCTCCGCCGCCGTCAGCGCCATGCGCATCGTCTCTAGATCCCGCATCTCTCCGACGAGCAGGCAGTCGGGGTCCTCGCGGATCGCCGCCTTGACCCCTTCGGCGAAGCTCCCGACGTCCGGCCCGATCTCGCGCTGCGTGAAGACCGACTTGTCGTCCCTATGGACGAACTCGATCGGGTCCTCGATGGTGATGACGTGATTGGAGAGGCGCTTGTTCATGCGGTCTAAGATCGCCGCCAGCGTGGTCGACTTCCCGCTTCCCGTGGGACCCGTGACGAGAATCAAGCCGCGCCGCGCGGCGTAGAGAGAGGCGACGGGCCCGGGGAGGTTCAAGTCCTCCGCGGTCGGGACGCGCGAGGGGATCAAGCGGAAGACCGCGCCCGAGCCGCGCTCCTGCCGGAAGAGGTTGACGCGGAAGCGCGCCTCGCTCCCCATCTGGTAGGCGAAGTCTACGTCGCCGGTCTCGTTGAACGCGTTCCAGATCCTCGGCTCCGCGATCGGTCCGACGAGGTTGTAGAAATCCCCCTCCGTCAAGAACCGATACCGCATTCGCTCGAGCTCGCCGTCGATGCGCACGATCGGCGGACAACCGACCGAAAGGTGCAGGTCGCTGCCGCCTCGCTTCGGAAGGATCGCGAGGAAGCGATCGATCCGGTTGGCGCCGGGCGGAGCGATGTAGGGAACGTTGCCCTTCCAGGCGACCGGTCCTCCGGGGGAAGGCGCGCTCATGCGGCGCCCCCTTCCTCCGCCGCGAGGAACGGCTCGAAGGCGTCCTTGCGCAGGGCACGGTCGTAGGCGACCCGTGGCTCGATCGTCCCATTTTGGACGAGCTCGAGCAGCGCGCCATCGAGCATGATCATCCCCGCCGCCGCTCCGGTCTGGATGGCTGTCGGGATCTGGAAGGTCTTCGCGTCCCGGACCAAGCCGGCGACCGCCGGAGTGTTGCGCAGGATCTCGTAGGCGGCCACGCGGCCGGTTCCATCCCGGCGGGGCAGGAGGGTCTGCGAGATCACGGCCTTCAACGAGTCGCTGACCATCATCCGGATCTGCCCCTGCTGGTCCGGCGGGAACGCATTGATGATGCGGTCGACGGTGGATGCGGCCGTCGTCGTGTGCAGCGTCGCGAGGACGAGGTGACCCGTCTCCGAGGCGGTGATCGCGAGAGAGATCGTCTCCAGGTCGCGCATCTCGCCGACGAGGATTACGTCCGGGTCCTCGCGCAGCGACTGCCGCAGCGCCTTGGCGAAGGAGTGGGAGTGGGATGGGATCTCCCGCTGGTTGACGAGGGACTCCTTGTTGGCGTGGACGTACTCGATCGGATCCTCGACGGTGATGATGTGGCCTCGCTGCGTTTCGTTGATGCGGTCGACCAACGCGGCGAGCGTCGTCGTCTTTCCGCACCCCGCCGATCCCGTCACGAGCACCAGACCCTGCGAGTAGGTGGTGATATCCCAGACGCTTTCGGGCAGGCCGATGTCGGCCAAGTTCGGGATCTCGTAGGGGACCAGCCGGAAGACGGCGCTCAAGCCGTTGCGCTGGAAGAAGACGTTCGTGCGGAAGCGGCCGAGGTCGGAGTCCTTGTGGCAGAAGTCGATCTGGCGTCGCGCTTCGAGCACCTCGCCGCGGCCGTCGGAGAGGACCGGGGCGATCCAGGCCTCCACCTGCTCGGGACCGGAGGGCGGCAGAGGCAGCGGCCCCAGCCGCCCGTGGAGACGCATCTGGGGCGCCGTGCCCGTCGCCAGGTGCAGGTCCGAGGCCCCGACGGCGCGGGCGTGCCGCAACAGATCGTGGAGCGTCGGCTTGCCGGTCGCCGCGAAGTCGACCGGGGCGAAGACACGCGGCCCGAGCGAAGCCTGCACCGCGGCGGCGGTCCCGGTGCGCTCCGAGCCGAGGCGCGCGGCCTTGTCGCGGACGAGCGGATCCGGATCCACCTGGACGATGTTTTGGAGAAGCGCGGAAACGCGCGGGTCGTCGATCTTCGCGAAAGCGTCCAGGATCTCCAGGCGGAGGTCCTTCTGCGTCTTGGCCTGCTTGTAGGCCTCGAGCAGCCCCGGCAGGGCCTTCGGGCTTCCCCAGACTCCGAGCGCCCCGGCGGCCGAAAGGCTCGACTCCGGATCCTGCAACATCTTCAACAGGTGGGGGAGAGCCGTCTCGTCGCGGATCTCGGCGAGCGCCAGCGCGGCCCGGTCGCGCAGCCACCAGTCGTCGCCGGATAAGAATCGCACGCAGTGCGGTACGACCTCCGGGGATCGGATCGTCATGGCGATCGAGGCGGCGAGCCCCGCCTCCGCCGGATCCGACGAGCCGTCTTTCGCCAGAAACGCGCGGATGAAGTCCGCGCCAAGTTCCCGCAGCGCTTCGACCGCGCGGTCGCGAACCGGGCCATAGTGGTTCTTGAACGTGCGCAGAAACGCCTCGGCGATGCGGTCGGGGTTCTGTGTCGCGATGATGCGGGAGGCGAGCTGCCGGACCTTCGGGTTCATGTCCGAGAGAAGCGGCAGGATGTCGTCGTCCCAGCGGGTCTCCGTCTTCGCGAGCAGCGGCCCCAGGGCGGCGATGGCCGCGTCCTGGATGCGGTGCGAGTCGTTGCGGCAGTGTTGCAGAAGAGGCGCGATGTGCGACTCGTGGGGGAACCTGGCGAGAAGCTGCACGGCCCGGTAGCGGACGTCCTCGTCGTCGTCGTCGAGCGCCTGCAACGCGATCGGCGCGATGCGGGGCGAGGCGGTCGCCTCCACGATCGCGAATGCCTTCCGGCGCACCGCCGGAGACTGCGCCGAGGCGAGCGCCCGCGCGATCCAGGGAAGCGCCCGCTCGTTGGGATTGCGCCGCAGGTAGTCGAGCCCCGCGTGCACGACGACCGGATCGGCGTGCGTGAGGAATCCCTGAAGGCGTTCGAGGAAATTGGCGCCCGCCAGTTGTTCGAGCGCGGCCATGGCCTGGCGGCGAACGCCTTCCGTCTTCGCGCCGAGGAAGGCAAAGAGAGCGCCGGAGGAGTCGTCGTAGGAGAAGCGCTTCAGCAGCGCGAGGCCGGACTGGCGCAACGACGCGTCGGGCTCGACCGCCATCCAGGCGACGTCCTCGGCCTGCAGCTCGGCCAGCGCGCCGGCGGCCTTGACGAGATCGTCGCGCTCCGCCTCGTTCTTCCAGGCGCGGGAGCGCAGCTTCGCGAGGACGGACCGGGTCTCGGCCGCGAGCGCCCGCCGCTTACTGGGCCACATGTGCGATCAAGATGAATTCAGTGTAGGGAGTCGAAAACGAATTGTGAATTGAGAATTGAGAATTGAGGATCGGGAGACGGGGAGGCCGGCAGAAGGCCTCTTCGGAGAACCGCATGGAGTGTTACCGCCGGTAACGAAAAGCGCCGGTTAGCTAGATCACAACCGGACCCCCAGAGATGCTATCTATCTCAGGAATAACTGTTTGCATCTTGTGCGCGGGTCCGGCACGGGAATCGCTCTAGATGGGGACTCGATGCTCCATTTGCAGTCTGCGCGTCGGAGCCGCGGCTTCTCGGCGATCGAGCTATTGGTCGTCCTGGCGATCATCGCGCTGATGACTCTGGTCGTGGCTCCGTGGTTCCTGAAGATCTCCCAGCACAACACGGTCAAGACCGCGGCGCGCGAGGTTTCGATCACGCTCGCGGCGGCTCGGATGCGGGCGGTCAAACGGAATCTGGCCTCGCAGGTCCTGATCACGCCCGCCGCGGGCGCGCAGTCCTTTCACAGGATCGAGACCTTCGAGATGACCAACCCGACGCCGATCAAGGTCGGCGAGGTGGACCTCCCGACGAGCGTGTCATTCCCCTCTCCTCCATCTACCCTCCAGGTCTTCTTCGGTCCCGATGGGCGGGCGACCAACGTCAACCCTCAAACTGGCACACCGGTCGTTATCCGAGGAATTGCCGGCAACCCCGTCTACAACGACGTCTATGTGTGGGTGTACGCCAACGGGCACATTAAGTACAGCCCGCCCCCCGATTGGAAATGACGATGAGAACGAGCAACTCGCAGGCCGGTGTCACGCTGGTAGAGCTTCTGATCGCCCTCGCCCTGATGGGCATCATTCTGCTCGGCATCGCGCCCCTCTTCATCGTGAGCGTAAAGTCGAACTACTCCGCCAACGAGTACACGAGCATCCACAACTTAGCGCGCGACCGGCTCGAGCAGCTCATGAACCTGCCGGTCACCGATCCGCAGCTCGCGGGGGCGAACCCCTGCGCGACGCCGACCTCGTATCCCAACGACCTGCCGGCGACGTTGCCCGACCCGACGACGGGGATTCCGCCGTCGAACGTGCGGAACACCCTCACGCGCACCTACACCGTCCAGAACTTTCGTTTCCCGATCGTGGACATCACCCTGCCCGGGGCCGTGCCCAACGGCGCCCCCTTCGTGTCCACCTGTATTGACGCCCCGGGCCAGTACCACTACAAGCGCATCGACGTCACGGTGACCTCCTCGACGATGGGTACGAATCTCGGGATCGGCTATCGGGCCGCGCGGGTCACCGGCTACCTGCGCAATCCGGACCCGGTCAACAACCTCAACTGAAAAAAATGTCGCACCGTCCTGCCGCCGCACGATCCCCTCGGGGCTTCACGTTGATCGAGATGATCGTCGTCACGCTGCTTCTGGCGTTCGCGATGGTCGGCCTGCTTGCCGTCTTCGACGCGAGCGCGCGGATCAACAAGAACGAGAACGACGTCGCCGACGCGCAGGGCGCCGTCCGATACGGCATCTACCAGATGACCCGCGTCATCCGGATGGCGGGCTCGGGCGGCATCTACGTCACGCAGGCGGTCTTGAACCACAACGACTCGCTGCTGCCCGGAATCACTCCGAGCGGCGGCTCCTACGACAACGTCGGCGGCGCGGTCTCGATCGTCGACAGGAACGGCGTCCCGATCGCAGTCCGTCCGGGGACCGACGTGATCGAGGTCCGGGGCGTCATCTTCTCGCCTCTCCTCGGCTTCGACCAGCAGACCGGCTGCAACGGCTGCACCGGCTCGGCCTCGTCGGTCAACGTCTTGCCGGTCGTCGGCGACCCTCTGATCGGTCAGCACGTCAACAACAACGCGACCAACCGGCCGCAGTTCGCCGCGATCGATGCCTATACGGCAGGGATCGCGGGACCCCCGGTTCTCCCGATGCTCGTCGTCGTCATGGACGGCAACACCGACCTCCACGTCGGCTGCTCCGACCCGAACCCGGGAGGCGCGACGCGCTATCCGCAGCCGATCTACAACGTTGGCGTGCTCAACGACAAGACGAATCTCGGCCTTGGCAATACCTTCGGCGCCGTCGACTTCGGCGGGACCATCGGGCCGCGGTTCAACGCCGAGATGCCGTCGGGAGCCTCCCAGGCCGCCCAGACCATCGACAAGGTCCGCCGGGCGGGAATCTTGGACGATGTCATCTTCTTCATCGCCTTGGACCCGGTCAACGATCCTCAGGGCCTCCATCCCTACCTCGCCCAGGGGATTCGCCGCGGAGACCGTTTCGACGTGACGACGCTCGCCGACGACGTCGAGGACATGCAGGTGGCCTATGGCGTCGATACCAACGGCGACAGCGCCATCACGCGTTTGATCCCGGTCTCGGCCAACGACAACGATCCGAACGTCTCGACGGTTGCGGGCGGGGACGAATGGGTCCCCAACGTCACCGGCGAGGCTCCCTTCGTCGACACCGATTTCCAGGCGCAGCAGCCCTTCGTCCCGGGGCACGCTGGCGTGCCGCCGTCGACCCACTGCCCGCGCCTGCACGGCGTGATGATCTCGCTTCTCGCGAAGGCGCGCGATCAGGACCCGGGCTACCGCGCTCCGGCCGCCTCCGGATACAAGATCATGAACTCCACGGCGGCTCCGGTGCCGGGGCAGTTCCGCCGCCGCGTCCAGACCTTGAAGATCAACCTGCGTAACTACGCGTTCCAGGGATGAGCATGCGGACACGGCGGAAGAACGAACGGGGAGCGGCCTTGGTCATCGCCATTCTGGTGCTGGCGCTGCTGACGGTCATCGGGATCGCCCTCATGCTGATTACCTCGACGGAGTCTCGCATCGCGGCCAATGAGTGGTCGGTCAACCGCGCGTTCTACTCCTCGGACGCCGGCATCCGCTGGTCGACGGTCCAGATGAACGATCCCAAGGCGTATTTGACGCGTCCCGAGTTCGTAGGCAACTTCTTCGGGACGGTTCTCTTCCAGATGCCGAGCAACCGGAACAGCCCGACGCTCGGCCTCTTCGGCGGAGATCCGCTAGGCACCGACATTCAGGTCCAGGTCATGACTCCCGGGCGGCTGGGGCGTCGACCCTACCGGGGCGGAGTCATCAATGAGCAGGGGGAGCGGGCGCAGTACATGTACGCCTTCGAGCTGCGCGCGACGGGTGGGCAGGCCGACGCTTTTCTCCAGTACTCGAAAGCACTGGTCGCCGACGTCGAGGTCGGGCCGCTTCCGGCCCGGCTGCCGTTCTGAGGAGACGCCACATGCGAGACCATCGGACTTCCCGGGGCCTTCTCGGATTCGTAACCCGACACCGCGTCGCGGCGACGGTCCTGCTGGTCTTCCTGATAGCCTCGCCGGCCCGACCGGATGACCGGCAGCTCCTCCAGGCCAACGCGGGCGCGAACACCAACGTGCTTCTGATCCTCGACTCGTCGCACTCGATGGACAATGAGTTCTCCGATCACTACCGCCTGCCCGCCTTCATGGATGACTTCCTCTATCCGCAGGGCACGGTCAACACGGTCGGCTCCAAGATGGGCGTCGCCAAGAGCGTGCTCCGGCAGGTCTTGACGAACACGAGTGGCGTCAACTGGGCGTTTGCCTATTACCGCAACCCGAATCAGACCTTCGGCGCGGCGAACACCAGCCCGGGTGCCTTCGTCTCGGGTTATCCCCCCTCTTTCCCGGGTCAGGCCATCGGCGGAGCGAAGCTCGCCGGCCAGCACTTGGAGAACGGCGGCCTCGAGTGGCTCTACTTCGCCGACTCGCTGGTGGGCGGCGGTCAGATCGCCTGCACGACCGGCGGCTGTCCCTTCAACCCGAACGACTATCCGGACATCGCCGACGGCCGTTTCCTTCAGATGGGGCACAAGGTTTCGAAGGCATACGGAAAGCTGGGCCTGCCCGACGACAGCCCCCCCTACTCGGTCGCCCAACCCGAGATCGCCGACGTGCGGCCTCCTTACGTTCCGCCGGCCGGCGTTCCCAGCGGCGAACCGTCTCCAGGCTTCTTCCACGGCGCCTTCGGACCCCACGGCGTCAACGAGGGCCTCGTCATCTACCGTGACCCCTCGCAGAAACCGGGTTACGAGCTTCGGATGCGGATGGTCTCGGGCAACTATGGCGATCCCTCGGTCGTCGTCGAGATCGAAGAGTGGGGACCGGTCCCAACCGCGACTCCGACCTCGACGCCGACCTTCACCCCCTCGAATACGCCGACGAACACCCCGACCTTCACTCCCTCGGCGACGAACACCTTCACGCCGACCAACACGTCGACGCCGTCGAACACGGCGACCGTGACGGACACGCCGACGCCGACCTTCACCCGGACGAACACGTCGACGCCGTCGCAGACCGCGACCGCGACTCAGACGTTCACCCCGTCGAACACGCCGACGCCTTCCAACACGGCGACGATCACTGACACGCCGACGATCACGAATACCTTCACGCCGACGAACACGGCGACGATCACCAATACGCCGACGAACACGCCGACGCCGTCGATCACGCCGACGCCCTCGAACACGAGGACGCCGACGAACACGCGGACGCCGACGAACACGAGGACGCCGACGAACACGTTCACGCGAACCAACACGCCGACGATCACCAACACGCCGACTCAGACGTTCACGCCGTCGAATACGTTCACGCCGTCGAATACGTCCACGCCGTCGAACACGCCGACGAACACCTTGACTCCGTCTCGCACCTTCACGCCCACGCGGACGAACACCTTCACGCAGACCAACACGCCGACGAGCACGGCGACGCGGACGAACACCTTCACGCCGTCCAACACGCGGACGAACACGCCGACGAATACGCGGACGTTCACGCCGTCCAACACGCCGACGTTCACGCCGACGAATACCTTCACGCCGACGGCGACGCAGGTCCCGACGCTGCCCGGCGGGCACTTCCCGGCCGGAAGCCTGATGCCGGCGATCGCGAACTGGCTCGTCCCGGCCCTGCGGGGACTCTTCGCGATGGCGCCTCCGCCGCCTCCGCCGATCGCGCCCCCCTGCCCGGGAATTCCGGGGGCCTATGGACCGCCGCAGTGCGCGCCCTGCCCGCTGCAGCCGACGCGCCTCTGCGCCTTCATCGACTCCAATGCGAACGGCATCATCGATCCGGGAGAGCCGGGTGCATCCAACCCCAGCTATCAGCAGGACCTGCCGGTCGCGATGCGCGGCTTCGACGACCCGCAGGCCGACCCGGATCCCACACTCGTCTTCAAGCAGAGGGTCCAGGTCAAGTACACCCGCGCCGATCTCTACAATCTGCCGCCGGTCTATCAGGCCGACGACGTGGTCTCCGGCAACCCGCCCTGGGGCTCGCAGCCCTCGGTGCCCGACAACGACGCCGATGCGACCCCCGACAGCGGAGCGATTCCGGACCGCCATAACCGGGGGTCCTACGCGGCGATCTACGACAACGACCGCGGCCGCCCGCCGCAACAGGTCCCGGACGATGCGTTTGGCGAGCCGTCTTGTCCGCTCCCGCCGCTGTCGAATCCGTGCGACCCGTATTTGGTGGACTGCGGCGGCTACGCGCACTTCAATTCCTTCAAGGGGTTCCCCGCGTCGGCCCCGACGGGATTCAGCCCGTATCCGAGCGCGCAACCCGCATCGTCGGCGGATTGGCCCGTCGTTCCCTTCAAGCGAGAGTGGATCGGCACCGACGCGCAGAACGTGCCGGTCATGAAGAAGCTGCTGCGCTTCGCGTCGTCGATCGTCAGCTACAACTCGGCGGCATCCGCCGACACGGCCTACACGCTGGAGGAGGACGCCAAGAACGTCGTCGTGACGGCGCCCGGGACGCCCCTGGCGGGCGTGCTGCTCGACGCGTACAACTACTTCGTCAAGAGCGTCTTCCCGCCGGCCTCGAACTACTCGTGGCCGGGACCGGGTCCCGCGCCTCCGCCCGATCCGGCCATCGACTGTCGCAACTACATCATCGTGTACATCACCGACGGCCACGACGAGTGCGGCTCGAATGCGTGCGTCGGTGGTCCCACGGGCAACGGCCCCTCCGGCGACCTCGGCGTGGTTCCTCTCCCCGAGAGCGCTTCCGGGCGGCGCGCGGCGGCCCGAGCCCTCGACCCGAGCGTGCGCACCAACGGCATTCCGGTCTTCGTCGTCTCGCTGACGACCGATCCGGCTTTCGTGCCGCCGTTGACGTGCATCGCGAACAACAGCGGCGGCCAGGTCTTCCAGGCCGCCGACCGGCAGCAGTTGAGCGACGCGCTCGCGACCATTCTGAACTTCAAGCGAAGCGCGAACTTCTTCGCGGCCCCGAGCGTACCGGCCTTCGCCAGCGGCTTCGGCGACTCGGCGCAGATCGGCGCCGTCATCCCAAGCCACGAGAACACCAACGGCACTCTCTCGAGCTGGTCGGTCTGGAGCGGCTCACTGAAGAGCTTCAAGCTCGACAGCCGCGGGCTGATCCCGGTCGTCACGGCATCCAATCCGACGGCGACGCCGTCGGGTCCGACCAACACGCCGTCCGCGTCGACGCCGACGCCGACGCCGACGCCGGCGGGCGGTGGGAGCACCTTCCCGGACGAGACCCTTCCCGACGATCCGAGTTCCGTCAACCGCAAGCCTGTCTGGAACGCCGCGCGAGTGCTCGGCTACACGGATCCGGTCGCAAACCTCGCCGAGAGCGCCTCGCCGAATCCAGCAGTCCCGGCCAGCAAGGCGCCCGCGATCAGCGTGTGGCCCGGCCGCAAGATGATCTTCGCGCGCAATGCCGCGGGGGTGCCCCTGGCCCGCGCCGACTTCCTGCCCAACGCGGGAACCTGCACGGGTGGTGGCTCGCCGGGCACCTGCTTCGACGACCTGATGGTCGACATGGGCTTGACACCCACCTCGGACCCGACCAACCAGAGCCTCGCGGTCTTCACGGTCCAGTTCCTGCGCGGAGGCGAGACCGCCTTTGGGAGACGCGACGAGATCTTGAACGAGCCGACCATCCGGCCGCCGACGGTCGGCGTCATCGGACCGGGAACCGGCCAGGAGCAGAAGTATTCTTACTTCTATCAGGACGACCAGCCGGCGCCGGGTGTGCCCCAGGTGCGCACCGACGACAGCGGGACGCCGCCGGCGGGCTACGCGCACAAGCTCGGCGACATATTCCATTCCGAGCCGCTGCTGCTCGAGCCGCCCCGCTACTTCCAGTACCTGTCTCTCAACTTGACGCCGCCGGGGAGCTCGTCGCCGCAGCCGTATTTGACCTTCGCGAACCTGCAGGCCAAGCGGCGCAAGGTCATCTTCGGCGGTTCCAACGACGGCTTCCTGCACGCGTTCGATGCCGGCGTTTGGGACCGCGACACCACGAACTTCCCGAACACCCACGACCTCGGCTCCGGGCGCGAGATCTTCGCCTACGCCCCGACGTCCGTGATGAACGGCAAGTTCCCGAACCTGCTGAACTTCCCGCCGGTGCCCCAGTACTTCGTGGACGGCTCGATGGGGGTCGCGGACGTCTTCATCGACCCCGCCCACGGCGGGACGCCGAATGCCAGCGATCGCGTCTGGCGCACGGTCCTCGTGGGAAGCCTGCGTCAGGGCGGAACGACCTACTATGCCTTAGACGTCACGCAACCCGACGACATCGACGCCGCGGGCGTCATCGTCGGCAACAAGGACGCCTCGCCCGGATGCTTGAACGGCGGCGGCACGAGCTGCACCGCGGGTGTCGCGTCGAACCGGAAGTACCCCGAAGTGATGTGGGAGCTGGCGGACTCGGGCGCGGCCTGCTCCGATGCCTGCACGCTGCCCGTCCCGGCGATGGGCGAGACCTGGTCGCGGCCGGTCGTCGGTCGCATCCACGTCTACGATCCCACGAGCCCCACGGCGGATCCGAATGGATTCGACTCCCGTTTCGTCGCGATCTTCGGCGGCGGTCATGATCCGAGCTTCTCACCCGGCGACGACGTCGCGACGACGCTTCCCAAAGGGCGCGCGTTCTACATCGTGGACGTCGAGACCGGGAAGATCCTCTACAAGACGGAGCAGGGCAAGAACGCTTCGGGCACGTCGGTCAACTTCGCGCCCATGCCCGCGCCCGCCGCGGTTGCGGACTACAACGACGACGGCCACATGGATGTGGCCTTCATCGGGGACGTGAACGGGCAGGTGTGGCGGATCGACTTGACGCCGAGCTCCTCCTCGACGCCGAAGCGGGGCGAGATCCAGGCGGACGGCAAGCTGCATGGTTACCAGCCCTTCGAGCTCTTCGACGGTTGTGAGGTGGCGGCCGGCGTCTGCACGCATATCCAGCCGGTCTTCTACGAGCCGGGAATCGTCTTCTTGGGCGGCGCCGGCGCGCCTCCCGCGCTCGGGATTGCCTTCGGGACCGGAAACCGGGCGAATCTCGTGCAGCCGAACACCGAAGCCAACAGCTTCTTCTACGTGATCGACAACGGCCAGTCGGCGACGACTTTCCAGAAGGCCAACTTGCACGATCTGACGCCGGTCACGGGCTCGGGCCCCTGCCCCTCGCCCTACAATCCGACGACCTGTGCCAACTCGACCAACGGCTTCGTGCTCGACTTCGCGACCACCAACGAGAAGACGACCTCGACGGTCTTCTCGACGCAGGGCTTCCTATCGCTCATCACCTTCACGCCCGACTCGACGAGCCCCTGCGCGACCAACGGCAGCTCGTTCCGGTATCGCTTCTTCTTCTTGACGGGAAGGGGCGGCTACGGCACCGGCAACACCTACGCGGACTTCCAGCAGCAGCTCGGGCAGGGATTCGCCGCGGCGTCGCAGTCGACCTCGCCACAAGGGGATATAATCGACACGGTCCTCTTCTCCGGCGGCGCGGTCCGGCAGGACGTCACGCCGGGCTCGGTGAGGACGATCGAGCAGAATTGGAAAGAACAGCAGTAAGACATGGCTTTAAGGCCTTCGCCGCCGCCTCGCTGCTTGCGGGGACGGCGGCGTTTGGCCTTGCGGCCGACGTCGTCGTCCTGAAGGGCGGCACGGTCATCACATTGAAGCAGCCCTTGGTGCGCCGGGGGAATACCGCGTACTTCACTCGCGCCGACGGCACCCTGCTCTCGGTGCCGGTCTCGGAAATCGACCAGGCGGCCACGGCCGCCGCGAACAGGGCGGCGCCTCCTCCTCCTCCCAAAGCGGTCTCGCAGGCGTCGACGCCGGCCGAGGTGGCCCGCGCGACCCGCGACGCCCCCAAGGCGCGCGTCCGAATCACTGACGCCGACGTCTCGCATCCGCTGGACTTGGCCGCGGCGGCGGGGGAGGAAAAGAAAGAGCAGAGTCCCGTCGGCGTCCGCGTCGAAGTCGCCGACTACACCCAGGAGAAAGCCGGAAACGCACTGATCGTGAAGGGCGACCTGCGGAACCCATCACAGACGACCGCCGAGAACGTCCGGCTCTCGGTGTCGGCGATCGACGAGAAGGGGCAGGCGATCGGCGGAGCCAATGCGACGCTCTCCAAAGGAGCGATCGAGCCGGGCCAGACGATCTCCTTCACCACTTCGATCGCTTTGCCGGCGGAGAAGAACGCCTCCTCGCTTCGGTTTGCTCCCCAGTGGACGTCAACGCCGAAGGCCTCCGAGGCGACAGCGCGGCAGGCCGCCACCGCATCCGGACCCGCCTCGAGCGCTCCGGCCGCCGCCAACAAGGCTCCCGTGCCCGCCCCCACGCCGTACGGACGCGGCACGCTCTACGCCCCTCCCGCGCCGAATGCCCCTTCCGAGCCACCCGCGGACGGCAAGACCGGCTACATCCCGGGCGCCTCCCACCCGGACAATCAACCGAAGCCCCCGAATCCGTGAGCCGGCAGACGGTAGACGGGAAACGGCAAACGAGGGTTTAGCCGCCCCCACCCCAACCCCCTTCCGCCTTCCGTCTTCCGAAATCGACCTCGAGCCGCTAACCTTTCTAAAGTTCCATGCCCCGCATCTTGATCGTCGAGGACAAAGACTCTCTTCGCACGATGCTCGAGGAGATGCTGAAGGCCGAAGGCTTGACGGTAACGGGTCTCGCGAGCGGCTCCGCCGCGGTCGAGCGCCTGCGCGGCGGAGAGCGCGTCGATCTGGTGTTGACCGACTGGCGGTTGCCCGGAGCCGATGGGCTGGCCGTGCTCGACGCGGCGATGACTCTGGACCCGACGCTGCCGGTCCTCGTCATGACCGCTTACGGCTCGATCGAGACGGCTGTGGAGGCGATGAAGCACGGTGCCGACGATTTCATCACCAAGCCCGTCGATCCCGATCTGCTGCGGCTTCTCGTCGGCCGTGCGATCGAGAGGCGCGCCCGCTCGCGCGAGTCGCTACTCTTCGCCGAAGCGCAGCCCCGCTCGATGCCCCCGATCGTGGGGGAGTCTTCCGCGATTCGAACGGTCCGCGCGGAGGTCGAGCGCGTGGCCGCGACGGACGCCACTGTGCTGCTCGAGGGAGAGAGCGGGACGGGCAAGGAGCTCTTCGCGCGAGCGATTCACGTGCTGTCGGCGCGGCGGGACGGCACCTTCGTGGCGATCAACTGCGCGGCGATCCCGGAGACCCTGCTGGAGAGCGAGCTCTTCGGACACGAGCGGGGCGCTTTCACGGGCGCCACGGCGCGGCGCATGGGAAAGTTCGAGCTCGGCGACGACGGCACCGTTTTCTTGGACGAGATCGGCGAGCTCTCCCCGGCTACTCAGGGCAAGTTGCTGCGCGTGCTGCAGGAGCGGTCGTTCCACCGCGTGGGCGGGACCATTCCCATTCAGGTCGACATCCGCGTCATCGCGGCGTCGAACCGGCCTCTCGAGAAGCTCGTCGCCCAGGGTCTCTTTCGCGAAGACCTCTTCTACCGTGTGCGGGTCTTTCCGATCCACATCCCGGCTCTGCGCGAGCGGCCGGAAGACGTCGATCCCTTGATCGACTGGTACTTGGAGCATCTCCCGCAGGAGCTCGGTAAGCGGGCCATCCGGCTCTCGGCCGCGGCGAGAGATCGCCTGCGCGCCTACGACTGGCCCGGAAACGTCCGGGAGCTTCGCAACTGCCTCGAACGGGCGATCATCCTGGCCGACAACGGCGTGATCGACGAGAAGAACCTGAGGCTGGGCCCGGAGCCCGTCTTCTTGGACGCGGTGCGTGAGGAGACGTTGGAGCAGGCGCGAGACCGGGCGGCGCAGGCCGCGGAGCGGATCTGGCTGCTCCGCGTGCTGGAGAAGTCGCGGGGCGACCGCACCGCCGCCGCGCAGGCGTCGGGGCTGTCTCCGAGGCGATTCGAGGCGAAGCTTCGCGAGCACGGGCTCGAAGAAGCGTGAAGAGAGTCAAGAGTCAACAGTCAACAGTCAACAGTCAAAAGTCGGCCTCAACTGTCGACTGTCGACTGTCAACTGTCGACTCTCTTCTCACTCCGGCAGCGTCGGCACCCGCGTGACCCCGGGAGGCATCGTGAGCGTCGCACGCGGCGGCGGAGGCGTGAAGTCGGAGAAGATCTTGGGCGTGGGCCGTTTGAGGGCGCCCGGAACCTCCTTCTTCCGGCAGCCGACCGCGCGAACGCCGAGCGCGACGAGAACGACGGCGAGGAGAAGGAGAAGACGAACGAAGCGGGTCATCAACGCGCGATTATGCGAGAGTCGACAGCTCACAGTCTACCGTCGACGGCGATCGGTCCCGTTTCTGTCGACCTTGGACTGTCGCCTGTCGACTCTCTCAGGCCAGCGCGCGCAGCGCCGCGGCGACGAGGGCGTCTTCTTCCGGCTCGATCGAGCGTAAGTCGAGCAAGACCCGCTCCTCTTCGACGCGGGGCACGATCGGCGGAGAGCCCGAGCGCAGCCGAGCCGCGAGGGTCTCTGCGGAGAGGGCCTCGTGGGAGAGCGCCAGAGCACGCGAGGCGAATCCCTTTTCCGGGCTCGTGCCTCCGCCGAAGGTCGCCTGCGTGGGCTCGACGGATCCCGTCAGCTTGCCCGCGCGCGGTCCCACGTCGGCGAGAATGCGGTTTCCCCGCTCCTCCAGCGATTCGAGCGAGCTCGCCGCAGCGCGGTAGATCGGAAAGTCTCGCCACGCCCCCGTTTTCCAGCCCGTGAGCGTCGCCGCCAGCGCGGCCAGTGTCAGCTTGTCGGGCCGGACCGCGCGCGCCACCGGGTGAGAGGCCGCGAGCGCGACGAGATCTCCGCGGCCCACGAGAAAGCCGGCCTGGGGACCGGAGAAGAGCTTGTCTCCCGAAAACGTGACGAGATCGGCTCCCGCGGCGAGGCACTCGGCGACCGTCGGCTCCTCGGAAACGCCAAATTCCTGGAGCGGTACGACGCTGCCGGTTCCCTGATCATGAAGCCAGGGCACATCTTGCTCGCGCGCGAGGATGGCGAGATCCGAGGGCGCGGGGCGGCGCGTATAGCCGCGGATCTCGTAATTGGAGGGGTGGACCGAGAGGATCAGCGCGACCTCCGGTGAGAAGGCGCGCCGGTAGTCGTCGGCGGTCGTCCGATTGGTCGTCCCAACTTCCACGAGCCGCGCCCCGGAGGCTTCGAGGATCTCGGGAATCTTGAAAGAGCCGCCGATCGCGACGAGCTCGCCGCGCGAGACGAGCACGCTCTTGCCTCGCGCGAGAGAGGCGAGCGAGAGCAACACGGCCGCCGCGTTGTTGTTGACCGCAATGGCGTCGCCGCACGCAAACAGATCGCGCGCGAGGCCTCGGATGTGCTCCTGCCTCCGGCCGCGCGCGCCGCGAAGCGGCTCGTACTCGACCGTCGTGTAACCCGCGGCGACTTCGACGAGAGCCCGGCGCGCCGGCGCCGGCAGGGGAGCGCGGCCGAGGTTGGTGTGCAACAGAACTCCGGTGCCGTTGATCGCCCGGATGAGCGTCGGCGCGAAGCGGCGGGCGAGCGCATCCCGCGCGCCCGCGAGCAAAGCCTCCGGCCGCGTTTCGCCTTCGGCCATCGCGCGGCGCAGCTCTTCCTTGAGCGCCTCGCGCCCGAATCGCGCGAGCGGTTCGGCGGCGCTCTCCTCGCGCAACAGCGCGTCCATCGACGGAGGATGCGGGAGGCGCGCCTTCGGCTCGGCCGGCTTACTCACGGTTCCTTTACTATAGGGGAGCGTATGGAGGTACGACCGGCTTGGGTGGAATCGAGGTCCCCGAATCCGGCAGGCACCCGGTGAGCCCTCCCACATGGGAGCGTGAGCTCCACGTGCTCGACGAGGCCCTGCGGCGTCTCAACGCCGAGTACGACGCCTTCCTCTACGGATCGACCGCCAAGCCGCCCATCCAGACCCGCCAGCACGTGGAAGAAATGATTCGGCGGCTCAATGCCACCGAGGCGATGTCGGCAGCCGAGAGGTATCGGTTCGGGACGCTGCAGGGCCGGTTCTCAGCGTTGACGGAGCGGTGGGAGCGGCTCCAGCTGGAAAAGGAGGCGGGCCGCCGCCCCGGACTGTACGGCCATTTCCGCGAGCCGGGAGCCGCCGGGGCGCCAGGCCCCGCCGAGCCCAACACGGGACGGCCGGGCTCCGTACAAGAAGAGCGGCACGCCGTCCGGCCGGAGTCCGACCGTGACTTGTTCGAGCGCTACGTCGCGGCCAAGAAGTCGCGCGGGGAGGACGTAAGCGGATATCGTCTGGAGGGATTCATCGAGGGGCTCGAGCGCGAACGCCGGAAGGTCCGGGAGCGCTTCGGAGAAGGCGAGATCGTCTTCGAGGTCGCGGAGCGCGACGGACGCGTGAAGCTGATCGCGAAGAAGAAGCCACGGGGTGGGAAATGAAAAGCGGGGCAGGAGCCCTCTTGCTGGCGATGCTGGCGGCAGGCGCTATTGGCGGGGACGTGAAGTCCGACAAGAAGGGAACCGAGCCCTTCTACCGGAGGTACCTGGTTGCAGGCAATGCGCTGGACGATCAGATTGTCGAGCAGGAGCGCCGCGTCGAGGCCTCGCCGCAGGATTCCAACCTTCGCAACGATTTCGGCAATCTGCTCGCGGCGCGGAAGTTTCCAAAGGAGGCCGCCGAACAGTACGAGATCGCGTTGAAGCTGGACAAGGCGAATTTCGTCTCCGCGTACAATCTGGGCCTTCTCCGCGAGACCGAAGGCAAGGTCGTGGCGGCGATATCCGCCTACAAGCGATCGATCGGCCGCAAGCCCGGGTTCCCTCAGTCCCATTTTCGGTTGGGCCGGATCTACGAGCACAAAGGCGAGCGGGGAGCGGCGGTTCGGGAGTACGCGAAGGCGATGCGAATCGATCCGGAGATGCGTGATCCGAAGCGCAATCCCCTCGCCGTGGACTCCGAACTAATCTATCAGGCCTCTCTGGAGAACTACCGGCGCGACATGGCCGCGGCTTCCATGCACAAGGAGTCCTTCTTCTTCGAAGAGGCCCGCTTCCGCCGCATGCCCATCGATCGCAGCCTGACCTCGGAGGAGGTTTCCTCCGCCGAGCCGGAAACCGCCCCGGCCCCGCGCGAGATCGGGCCGGGCAGCGCCGCCGGTGCCCCGGTTCCCGAGCCCGCGGCGCCATCGCGTCATCCCGCGCGGCCCACATCGGCCGAAGCGCCGGGAGGGATTCTGGGGGGCCGCCGTCCCACTCCGGGACCGCGAGCGAAGACCACCCGTCCCGTCCCGCCGGCTCCCGCTCCCACCGAACCCGCGCCGGGCACGGACACAATCATCCCCGAGACGATGCCCGAGCCCACACCGACACCAGGACCGCCAGTGGAGGTGGAGCCATCGTGAAGGAAGAAGTTTGGAGTCTGTGGTTTGTAGTCTGTAGTTTTAGATATATAAGCAACTACTAATATATCGCGAAACTACAGACTACCGACTACAGACTACCGACTACTCAAAATTCGCCCTCTCGACCAGCACCGAGGGCGATCCGACGAGAAACGGCATCGGGAAGAACTGCAGGTCCATCGACAGGCGCACGATGCGGCGCAGCAGCTCGGATATCCGTCCGGAGGCGCGGGCGCCGGCGACAGGGCCTTGCGCTCGGCCCGCGACGACCGAGATCCCCGTGAATTCGACCTCGTAGCGATCTCGGTCGAGATGGATTCGCACCGGCGCCGTCAGCGCCGAGGCGAAGAGCCCCTTCGTCATCGCCGAGAGAAGCTCGGCCGGAGACGAGGGCCGCTGGGACTCGAAGAACAGCCGACGAGGCCCGGCGGTCGGCGGAACGCGGAACGATGCCCGGACTCCGTGACCCGTCGAGCGCGCGTCCGCTCGCTTTGCGGAGCGCAAGTCGTGCAGTCGACCGACGAGGGCGCCATCTTCGACCAGCAATATCCTCCGCGTCCGGGTGCCTTCTCCGTCGAAGGGCGCGTCCGCGGAGGCGTCGTCGGCGATCGAGACTCCGGGCGCTCCGAGGCGTCCCCGCGCGGCCCAGATGGGCGGACGGTCGCTCGAGAAGATAGGGGAGATCGCCGCGAGCAGCGCCGCGGCGATCGACGGATCGAGAAGCCATTGTCCGCTGGCGAAGGGGGTCGGACGCTCCGATAAGGGGAGAGTCGCCGCGTCGGACAGACGCCGGGCCAGCGGCTCGATCTCCGGCGTGCTCCCCCATCGGAACGCGATTCGCGTCTCGCGTGCCCGGCTGCCCCGGCGGCCGACGGCCAGCGCGACGCCGTCGAGCACCGTCTGGTTTTTCGCGACGTCGAGCCCGGCGCCGTTGACGATCTGCTCCTCGGCCCTTCCGCGGCGCAACGACAGCTCCGCCAGCAGGGCCTCGCCGTGCGAATTCGCGGAAACGGCGCGAGTGACCTCCTCGAAGAGATCGGGCGGCGGATCGACAGACTCGGCGGGACTGCAGGTCGCCGTTCCGGAAGGCCAGTCGGGCGGATCCTCCGTGTGAAGAGGCACGCGAGTCGCCTCCGGGAGGGCGAGGAGCAGCTCGCGGGGGCTCGACGCGGCGGCAAACCTCGGCTCGCCGGCTTCCCACCAGCGTGCCGCCCAGCCCTCTTCGCGCCGCCATGCGGCGCGGCGCAGAGACCGCGAGGCCTCGATCTCCCGCGACTCGGCGGTCTTCCGATAGAGCTCCCATTGTCCCGGAGCCCGCCGCGACAGCTCTTCCCGCAGTGGCTCCGCCGTCACGGCGCGGACCGGACCGTGAGGCGCCGGATCAGAATATCCGGCGACGCCCCCTGGACGGGGATGACCTGCCCGCCTCGCGCGCACCAGCCGAGGCTGCGACAGACATGAAGGTCGCGGCCAAGCACGGGCTCGATGCCTTTGAGCGTCGGAAGCAGCTCGCCCGCCAGGATTCCGGGGCCGAGCTCGTCGGCGAGGCGTCCGCGCCGAATCCGGCGGGCACGGGGAAACTGGAGACGGAAAGTTCCGTTCGACAACTCCACCGATCCTCCGCGGAACTCCTCGATCCAGATCCCGTTGTGGAGTCGTCGGGCCAGCTCTTCCGGCGTCGCCCCGCCGTTTCGAACGACGATGTTGGATCCGCGGGGCCGCGGCGCGTCCGCGGGTCCGGCGCGGCGCCCGTGACCCGTCGATCCAGCGGCGCCGGCATGGGCGCGATCCGTCAGCCGCGAGCCGACGCCTCCGGCGTGAACGAGCTTGACGGAGCGCGGCGGAGTCCCCTCGTCGTCGCGGTCATATCCGCCGAAGAGGTCGAGTCGCTTCGCTTCGTCGTGGACCTCGAGCTCGGCCACCGCGACGCGCGCGTCGCCGAGCGACGAGAGAGGCGAGGCGTCGGCGTCGGCCTCCAGGGCGTGACCCAGAATCTCGTGGAAGAGCACGGCGGCGCATCCGTTGGCCAGGACGACGTCGATCTCGCCCCCGGGCACGGGCGTCGGCCGGTCGCGGGGGATCGCGGCGGCGGAGAGGAGGGACTTCAGCTCATCCAGCGTCGAATCCGTCTCGGGCGAGTGAAACGAGAAGTGGCGCTCTTCATCTCCGAAGCGCGAGGCCGCCAGAAAGCGACCCTCCAGCGAGATCAGGCGGCGCGTCCAGCGGGATCCCGGCCGGCCGGATGAGACGACGCGGCGCTCGGTCTCACGGAGTCGCCAGACGAAGCGATGTCGCGGCGCGTGGCGCCCGAACACTCCGGGCAAGCGCTTCGCCCATCGCTCGGCGTCCGGGAAGACCGAATCTTCCGGGTCGGGACGGCCGCTCGAGGGACGGATGGGGAGCGTCCCCTTACCCGTCTCCTCCCGCAGTGCGCGGACCGACTCGCGCACGACCGCCTCGCCGACGCCGGAAGCAAACACGAATTTCTCGTGTCCCCGCGCCCGCCAGCGGGCCCCGGTGCCTTCCTCCCTCCGGATGTGGGCTTCGCGCGCCTCTCCGTCCCTCCACTCGACTCGAATCTCCCGCAGCCGCTCGCCGAACACGTCGGCGAGCTCGCCCGCGCGCGACGCCAGCGGCTCGAGCCATCGCACGACGGCAGCTTCGTCCCAGTTCACGGCGTGCAGTGTAATAACATCCGCGCCTGGGAAACATGAGCCTCGCGGACACAAGGAAGGATTTCGTCGCCCGCAGAGTGGCGCGCGGCATGGCGGGGCGCAAGCTCTTCCGCGAGAAAGCTCCCGGAGCGCTGCGAGCCGCCGTCTTTGCGGCGCTCGAGGCCGAAGCGGAAAAGGAGCGATCTCTCGACGAAGAAGCGCGCCGAATGATGGAGGCCGCGAGATCGGAGATCGCTTCCGGCAGAGTGGACGGTCACGAGCTCTTCCGGCGCATTCGTCGCAAGCTCGCCGAACAGCGGGGGATCGTGCTGTGAGGGGGTTTCTGGTTCCTGGTTTCTGGTCTCTGGTTGTCGCGTTTTCGAACCAGGAACCAGAAACGAGAAACCAGAAACCTTCCCGTCCGTGACTCTCGGGAAACGCATCGAGGATCTGGAGGCCCTTCGGGCGAAGCGGCTGGAGGGCGGGGGCCGCGAGCGCATCGAGCGCCAGCACAACGAGGGCAAGTTGACCGCCCACGAGCGGATCACCTTGCTGCTCGATCCGGGTTCCTTCTTCGAGCTCGATCCCTTCGTCGTTCATCGCTGCCGCGACTTCGACATGGAGAAAACACAGATCCCGGGCGACGGCGTCGTGTGCGGCGCGGGAGCGATCGAAGGGCGCCCGGTCTATGTGTTCGCCCAGGACTTCACGGTCTTCGGCGGATCGCTCTCCGAGTCGAATGCCGACAAGATCTGCAAGGTGATGGACCTCGCGGTCCAGAACGGCGCGCCGATCATCGGGTTGAACGACTCGGGAGGGGCCCGCATCCAGGAGGGCGTGGTCTCGCTCGCCGGATACTCGAAAGTCTTCCTGCGCAACACGCGCGCCTCGGGCGTAGTGCCCCAGATTTCCGCGATTCTCGGCCCCTGCGCCGGTGGAGCGGTCTATTCACCGGCGATCACCGACTTCGTATTCATGACCGAGAAGACCTCCTATCTCTTCGTGACAGGGCCCGACGTCATTCGTACGGTCACCCAAGAGGAGGTCACCAAGACGGACCTCGGCGGCGCGCGCACACATTCGAGCGTGTCCGGAGTTGCGCACTTCGTCCGCCGCGACGACGCGGCGGTACTGGCGGGAATCCGTGACCTGCTCGGCTATCTGCCGGCCAACAACCTCGACGACCCGCCCCACCGCGAGCCTCGCGAGCCCGCTTCCGGCGGCGCGGATCTGAACACGTTCATTCCCGAAGAGCCAGACCGTCCGTACGACATGGGAGAGCTCGTGCGGCGGATCGCGGATGGGGGAGTCTACTTCGAGAGTCATGCGGCGTTCGCGAAAAACATCCTGGTCGGCTTCATCCGGCTGGCCGGCCGGGTCGTCGGCGTCGTGGCCAACCAGCCGATGCACTTAGCCGGCGTGCTGGACATCGACGCCTCGATCAAGGGGGCGCGCTTCGTGCGCTTCTGCGACGCCTTCAACATTCCCCTGCTCGTCTTCGAGGACGTCCCCGGCTTCCTTCCCGGGACGCAGCAGGAGTACGGCGGAATCATTCGTCACGGAGCGAAGCTTCTGTACGCCTTCGCCGAGGCCACCGTGCCGAAGGTCTCGGTGATCACGCGGAAGTCGTACGGGGGCGCCTACTGCGTCATGCTCTCCAAGGACCTCGCGACCGACTTCAATTTTGCGTACCCCACGGCGGAAATCGCCGTGATGGGCCCGGAAGGGGCCGTCAACATCCTGTATCGCCGCGAGCTTCCGGCCAACGCGGAAGCGGAGGCGCGCGCCGGAAAGGTCGACGAGTACATCGACAACTTCGCCAACCCCTACATCGCCGCGCGCCGCGGTTATGTGGACGACATCATCGAGCCCGCCGAGACGCGTCCGAGGCTGATCGCGGCATTTCAGTTCCTGGAGGGCAAGAGGGCGAGTCTGCCTAAGAAGAAGCATGGGAACATCCCGCTTTGAGCCGGAAGACGGAAAACGGAAGACGGAAGACGGAAGACGAGTGACAAGACAACAACAGGCTCACGAACGGCTCGACGTCTTCATTCTGGCCCGGGAATTGGTGCTGGATCTCTATCGCGACACTCTTTCCTTTCCGGCGGAAGAGAAGTTTGGGTTGACTTCCCAGATCCGTCGCGCTGCCGTTGCGATACCCGCGAACATCGCAGAGGGGGGGCAGCCAGACGATCGAAGCGTGAGTTCTCTCGCTTCTTGTTGACGGCGAGGGGATCGGCGACCGAACTCCGCGTGTTGCTGGATATCGAGAGCGAGACACAGGCAGTATGAGCGACGAAAGGTTCCGGATTTGCGAACAGAGGCTCGATCGGATCATTGCCATGACGAGTGGCCTGATCCGTCGCTCCGATTCCAGATGAGTCGACCGCCAGGCGACAGGGCGCGCGTGTCGATCCTCTCCCGTCTTCCGTCTTCCGTCTACCGGCTATGCGTCTCCTCGTAGCGAACCGGGGCGAGATCGCCGTACGCATCTTTCGTGCCTGCCGCGAACTGGGAATCGAGACGGTGGCGGTCTTCTCCGACGCCGACCGCGACGCGCCGCACGTGGCGATGGCGGACTTCGCGGTCCGCCTGGGTCCCGCTCCGGCCCGCGAGAGCTACCTCTCGATCCCGACGCTTCTCGACGCGGCAAAGAAAACCGGGGCGCGTCTGATCCACCCCGGTTACGGTTTTCTTTCCGAGAACGCCGACTTCGCACGCGCCTGCGTCGGCGCCGGTCTCCTCTTCGTCGGACCTCGGCCCGAAGCCATCGAGGCGATGGGATCCAAGACGGGCAGTCGTCGGCTCATGGAAAAAGTTGGCCTTCCGATTGTGCCCGGCACGACCCGCTCCGCGAAGGACGCGGCGGAATTGAAGGAGTTCGCGCGAAAGGCAGGATATCCCCTTCTGTTGAAGGCGTCCGCCGGCGGCGGCGGCAAGGGAATGCGCCGCGTGGAGGCCGAAGCCGAGCTGGATGCCGCCTTCGTTCGCGTGTCCGCGGAAGCGCTTGCGTCCTTCGCCGACGGTTCCGTCTATGCCGAGAAGTTGATCGAGCGTCCCAGGCACATCGAGGTGCAAGTCGTCGGCGACTCCCATGGAAACCTCGTGGCGATCGGGGAGCGGGAGTGCAGTATCCAGCGCCGTCATCAGAAGGTCGTCGAGGAATGTCCCTCGCCGGTCGTCGACGACGCGCTGCGCTCGCGTCTTTCCGCCGCGGCGGTCGCAGCGGCGCGCACGGTCGACTACGTCTCGTGCGGCACCGTCGAGTTCCTCCTCGCCGAGGACGGCTCGTTCTACTTCCTCGAGATGAATACGCGGCTTCAGGTCGAGCATCCGGTGACCGAGGAGGTCTGGGGCGTGGATCTGGCGGCGGCGATGATTCGGATCGCTCTCGGCGAGCCTCTTCCCTTCGACCCCTCGCGGCTTTCTCTCCGCGGCCACGCTCTGGAGTGCCGGATTTACGCCGAGGACCCCCGGCGAGGATTCGCGCCGTCGCCGGGCGCAATCCGGGCGCTGCGGTTGCCGCAGGGGCCCGGCGTGCGCAACGACGTCGGGGTCGAAACGGGGTCCACCGTGCCGATCGACTACGACCCCATGCTCGGCAAGCTAGTCGTCCACGGGGAGGACCGCCCGGCTGCGATCGCGCGACTGACACGCGCGCTCTGGGAGTACGAGATCGCGGGCGTCGAAACGACGGTGCCGCTCTTCCGCGCGCTGGCCGCCGATCCCGAGTTCGTTCGGGGTTCCTTCGACGTCCAGTGGCTCGACCGCCGACTGGCCGGAGGCCTGTTTCCCGTCGAGGCGCCGGCCTCCGACGAGATCTGGCTCGCGGCGGCTGGTCTCGCGCTGGCCGAGCCGATGATGGGGCTGAACCGCTCCCCGACCGGCGCTGGCTCGACCTGGCGTGCGGCGGCGCGCCGGGAAACTCTACGAGGGTAGCCCGCATTATTCATGATCGACTCCGGCCGCCGCTCCGATCCCGGGGGTTCGGGGGCATCACGTGCCCCCGATCATGGAAGTCCGCCGAATACGTCGTCAGCGCTCCTCGCCGATGCCATTGTTCTTTCCCTGTCGGCGCGGACAAATCTCTGCTCCCTTCCGGCCGCGTCGAGCGGCCGCTACGAATGTCCTTCCTCGTCTCGGCGAAAAATCTCTGTCGCGGACAAGGTGTACCTTGCTTAGAGACCGGACTCCCAAGAAGAACCCTCGAGGACTCCATCACATGCCCGTGTTTCGGCCGGGTGACCATGAATAATCCGGGCTAGCCCGCTTATGCGGCGGCTGAAATTGGTTCACCGAGGAAAGCACGGGCCGGAGGAGCTCTCGGTCGAGCTCTCCGGCGATCGCTGCGTTCTTTCGCGCGGGGACTCCACCGAGATCGCGGAGGCGACCCTGCTGCCCGACGGGCGGCTGTCGCTGCGATTCGAAGACGGCCGGCAGGTCTGCGGCCGCGTGCTCCCAGCCGGCGCCGGAGAAGTCGAAGTCCTCACCGGGCGCGGAAGCCGACGGCTATCGCTTGCCGAGCCGCTTCGAGACCGTCTCATGCACTCTGCGCACGCCGCCGACGGGGAGGTGGCCGACGAAGAGGTTCGCGCCTTGATCCCGGGGCGCGTCGTCTATGTCAACGTAAGCGTTGGGGACGAGGTCGCCGCGGGGGAGTTGCTTCTCGTTCTCGAGGCCATGAAGATGCAGAACGAGATACGCACCGAGCGAGGCGGGACGGTCACCGCTGTTCATGTCGAGTCGGGCAAGCCGGTGGAGGGCGGCACGCTCCTAGCAGTGGTTCGTAGCGGGGAGCCATCCGAGGCGGGCGCCAGCACCCCGGGTTGACGGACAATCGATTTATTCAAGAACCCATACCGATCCATGGACCGGCCCCGCCCCTTGGCCTGAGTGGGCTTCGAGTTCATCTCGCGGAAGGGCTATGGCAAGAACGCCCTGCAGAGGGACGACAGGACGCTGGCGACCCTCGAGACGGCTCGCAAGGCGATGCGCTCCGGAATCGTTCCGAAGCGCGCCTCGCGGTCGACGCGGCCCGCGCGTGAGATGCGACCCGTGAGAGGGGAGACGGAGCGCCCTCCGCGGCGTCCCGTCCGGCTTCATCGCTCTGGCTGGATCGCCGCGGCGCTCTGCGGCCTGGCGGCGTTCTGTGCGACGTCTCCGGAGATCGCCGTCCTCGCGCAGAAACCCGAGGCGATCCGGGTTGTTCAGCCGGTCCCCGGACCGTTGAGCGCGGATGATTGCCTCGCCAGCGGCCAGTACCTCGAGATCGAGCGGTACGTCGGTACGCTTCCTTCGGCGGCCGTAGAGAAGAGTCCCTCCCTCCTCGCCCTCTACGGCAAGGCGCTCCTGGCTCGCGGAGACTTTCACGCGGCCTGGCCGGTGCTCGAGAGGGCCCGATCTCTCGAGTCGCGCGCTGCGCGCCGCGGCGAGATCGCGTGGACGTTGTCGCAGGGGGCGATTCTCTGGAACGACTTCGCCTCGGCGCACGACTATGCCGAGGCGGCGGTGCAGGATGGTTACGGCCTGGTGCCCGGATTCCTGCGATTCCTGGCGGCGATGCGCGACGTCGATGTGTATGCCGGTCCGCCGGTGGGCGAGACGCACACCGCGACGTTCGACATGCGCACTTTCAACCTCATCCGCGTGCCCGTCCGCGTCAACGGGCGAGAGTCGGCGGCCATTCTCGATTCCGGCGCGGCCTACACCATCGTGACGGAGTCGTTCGCACAGGAGGCCCGCGTGCGGCGCATCCCGGACTCGAGGGCTTCCGGGCGCGGTCTGCACAAGAAGGAGTTTCCCGTCACGTTCGGCGTGATCGCGGTGTTGGATTTCGCGGGCTTCTCGGTGCGCGACGTTCCGGTCATGGTGATGCCGGATGAGGCGCTCGCCTTCGAGACGTCCCGCGGTCCGTTTCCGGTTCCCGCAGTTCTGGGTCTTCATCTCCTGAAGGAGTTCTCGACCGAGATCGACTACCGTTCGCGGCGCCTGGAGCTGACGCGGGCCGACTTCCGCCTGCCCAAACGCGAGAACAACCAGAACCTCTTCTTCTCGCGAGGGCGCCTCTTCGTCCGGGCCTCGATCAACCGGGGAGGGTTCTATGCGTTCCTTCTCGACACGGGCAGCGAGCCCACGCTGATGACCTCGCCGGGGCTCGCGCGGGCCAGGCTGCCCGCCTCCAACAAGCTCTTCCCGAAGCGCGTCCACGGAATCGGGAAGACGCACGTCGAGTGGGGATTGATCCGCGAGGTCTCCATCGGGATCGGCGAGTTCGCCGTTCGTTTCAGGGATCTCGCGGTCAAAGACGACGAAGACGCCTTCGAGAGCGGGATCGTGGGGACCTCCTACCTCCAGAATTTTCGGGTTCGGCTGGACTTCGCCCGCATGGTTCTGACGCTCGAAAGAGAGTCATAGTCCTGGCCCCGAGCCCTTCCGTCCAAGACCCATTAATCCAATTTTCCGGATCGACATCCAAAATCATCCGAAAAACTGGTCTCCCCTCCAACGGCTGGTTTGTCTTGCCCTTTGCGTATTAGAGAGTTAGCCTACGCGCAAATCTCGGGCTTACGTGGCAGCGACCTTGCTTTTCCACACGTCTCGGGCATGGTTTGCAAAACTTTTCTTGAAGGAGGAACTGAGGTGAGAAGTCGATACCGATTTATCACGGTCTTGTCGGTGTGCATCCTCCTGGCCGCACCCTTCGTTTTCGCGCAGACGACGGGAAACATCCAGGGGACCATTACCGACGCGGACGGCCACCCGCTTCCGGGCGTGACCGTCGAGGTTTCGGGTCCGAGCCTCCAGGGCGCGCGGACCGTCGTCACGTCCGCCGACGGGAGCTACCGCTTTCCCGCGTTGATACCCGGAAACTACAAGGTCCGGGCCGCCCTCTCGGGCTTCGCGACGGTCGAAAAGGGCGCGGTCGTCTCGCTCGACGCGACGGCAACGGCCAACCTGGTTCTGCGCCTGACTCAGAAGGAGGAAGTCGTCGTCAGCGGCGAGGCGCCCCTGGTCGACACGACCTCGACGACGACGGGCACGAGCTACACGTCCAGTGTCATGGCGAAGCTCCCCATCGGCACGAACTATGCCGCCATCGTGCGCTCCAATCCGGGCGTCAGCGAGGACCGGGGTGAGACCCAGGGGCGCGCGCTCGCGCTCACGATCTATGGGGCGACGTCGGTCGAAAACCAGTACATCATCGACGGCGTCAACACGACCAACGTCATCAAGGGCTTCCAGGGTAAGGCGATCAACGGGACGTTCATCCAGGAAGTCGAGGTCAAGACCGGCGGTTACCAGGCCGAGTACGGCCGGGCCATGGGCGGCGTCATCAACGTCATCACCAAGTCGGGCGGCAACGAGTTCCATGGCGACGCCTTCGTCAACTACGATTCTTTCGGCACGCAGGCCAACCAGGTCATTTGCACCTCCGGGGAGGCGCCCCCGGACAGTACCTGCAAGGGGTCGGGTGAAGACTCGCTGACCGGCATGCGGATCTCCGACTACAAGCGCTGGGACTTCGGCGCGGACTTCGGGGGCTTCATCCTGAAGGACCGGATCTGGTTCTTCCTCGCCTACGACCGCATCAACTACAACGACCAGAAGGTCGCCCGCTACGTCTCCTCGGCCGCGGTCCCGAACACCACGGAGTTTCCGCTGGACGAGGTGGACAACCTCTATTCCGGCAAGCTGACCTTCAACATCGCCCAGGGCAGCACACTCGTCGCGACAGCCTTCTCCGACCCGACGGTCATCGAAGGGGCGGGAGGCTCCGATCCGCGCCAGAGCCGGGTGCGTCTGATCTCGAGCCTCGACCCGCGAACCTGGGAGTCGCGCCGCGACATCGGCGGCCTCGACCTGGGCGCGCGCTTCAACCAGCTCTTCGGTTCCTACGGTCTGGTCACCCTGCAGGCGGCCCGCCACAAGGACCGCTATCAACTGAAGCCCTCGGGCGCGGGCTCGGGCATCCGCGTCGATGATTTCAGCTGCGAGGGGGGCACGCATGACGTGCCTTGCGTCGAGCCGACGAGCCCCACCACGACGGGCGGCTTCGGCTCGATCTTCGGACCCACGGTCAACAACTTCTCGGCCCGCAACATGTACCGCGGCGACTTCACGTTCTACTTCGGCAACCACGAGGCGAAGCTCGGCGCCGACTATCAGACCGGCCGCACGACGGCCGTCACCTTCTTCACCGGCAAGGGTGAGGGCGGCTATCCGGGCGGGCAGGTCGTCGAGATCCACAACGAGTACGGCGACCCCTATTACTCGCACGACTTCTTCTCGCCCGGCCAAGGCGATTTCACGCCGATCGACAACACGGTCACGCCGAAAACCGACGACATCGGCTGGTACGTGCAGGATTCCTGGAAGGTCACGCCCAGCCTGACGGTCAACGCGGGCGTGCGCTGGGACAAGGAAGACATCCGGGATTACACCGGTACGGCGGTCATCAAGACCACCAACGAGTGGCAACCGCGCATCGGCGTCATCTGGGATCCGCGGGCCGACGGCACGACGAAGCTCTATGCCTTCTACGGGCGCTTCTACTATGCCCTGCCGACCGACTTGAACGTCCGCGCCTACGGCGCCCAGAGCTCGTACACCACCTACAACCACGACCCCGTCATCACGACGCCTGACCCGACGGTCTTCGGGCACGAGTCGCCGTTCTTCCAGGGCGGCGCGTTCACCGAGCCTGTGGACACGAACATCAAGGGCATCTATCAGGATGAGTACACCATCGGCGTGGAGCACCTGCTCGACCCGACCTTCTCGGTGGGCCTCAAGGGAACCTACCGAAATCTGGGATCGGTCATCGAGGATCGCTGCGACCTGGACTATCTCGCGCCGGAGAACAACTTCAACTCCTGCGGCATCATGAATCCCGGCTCGGGCGAGCTCTATGAGAGCGGCAACTTCCCGGGCTGCTCGGGGCTCGACGGTTCGCGGCCGTCCGATGCCGATGGCAATCCGTTGCCGTGCAATTTCGGCACGGTCCCGGCGATCGGCAACGCCAGCCGCATCTACCGCGGCATCGAGGTCACGGGGCGCAAGCAGTTCTCGCAGAGCCTCTGGGCTCAGGC
>DASXTI010000038.1:0-10309 GCA_036505535.1 Thermoanaerobaculia bacterium | reverse complement strand
CAGGACGACGACCATCAGGGGATTGATCAAGCCCAGTCGCGGCAGTACGCCTGTGATCCGAAAGATCGCGATCACCAGCGCGTAGAGAAACCCGCAACATGCGAAAAACAACCCAATCAGCGACATCATCCGCAGTGGCGCATAGGAGTAGCTCAGTACGCCATCGATCAGATAAGTCAGCTTCTTGCGGAAGGTCCAGCGTGATTTGCCTCCGAGGCGGGCTTCGCGCTTGTAGGGGATCATCTTGGGCGTGAAGCCCATCCACAGGATCTGGCCCTGGAAAAACGGGTGTGCCTCGCGGTTGGCCAGGAAAACATCCAGGGCCCGCCGGGTCATCGAAACAAAGTCGAACCCGCCCTGAGGCATGTTCGGAAAGCTCAGCTTCCGCATTAGCGAGTAGAACACGCGCGACGTGGCCACCCGGTAGGTCGACTCGTCACGCTCCTGGCGTGTGCAGATGACAACCTCGTAACCCTCCTTCGAGTGGGCGGCGAGCATATCGTTGACCAGTCGGGCGGGATCTTGTCCGTCGGCGGACATGGAAACGATCAGCCTTCCCCGGGCGTGACTGTAGCCGCACCACTGGGCGCTCACCTGACCGAAGTTCCTCGTCAGCTTGATCACGCGCAGAAGGTCCGGGTGCTGCCGCTGCAGATCGAGGAGCACATCGAGCGACTTGTCGCCCGAGCCGTCGTCGACGAACACCAGCTCGAAGCGCATCTGGGGGTGGGAATCGATCACCTCTGCCTTGAGCGTCGCCACGGTACGCGGCAGGTTCTCCTGATTGAAATAGACCGGCAGGACGATCGACACGTCCGGCGGGTCGGCGGGCACACTGGTCATGCGGAGTACTATCGCTCAGACGGACGGATTACTCAATGTGTGGGCCACTCGCTCCCGCCGGCGCACCAGCGCCTCGCGCACTTCCGCATGCCGCTCGATGGCCGCGCGCACCACGCCGCAGATCTTGTCGATCATCGGCTCGTCCACCGCTGTGCCCGTCGGCAGCACCATCACGCGCTGCGTCAATCGCTCCGTTTGCGGCAGCAGCAGGCCCGCATGCGGGAAATAGGAGCGGTACGGCTCCATACGATGACAACCGGGGAAGAAATATTTGCGCGTCAATACGCGCTCGGCATGCAGGACATCCACCAGCTCGTCGCGCGTCAGACCCGCATCGCCGGGATCGACTTCCAAGACGACGTACTGGAAGTTGAACCGCTCCTTTCGGTCGAACTCATAGAGGCGTAAGCCGGGCATTTCCGCCAGTCCCGCGGCATAGCGCTCGTAATTCCGCCGGTTCGCGGCCATGAAATCGTCGAGGCTCTCCAGGTTCGTCAGCCCCACTGCGGCGCTGAACTCATCCATCTTGCCATTGGTGCCCAGATGGATGACGTTGTCGTAACCCGCGAAGCCGAAGTTCCGCATCAGCGAAATCTTCTTGGCGATCCCGGCGTCGTTGGTCGTGACGCAGCCACCCTCGGCGGTGTTGAAGAATTTGGTGGCGTGAAAACTGAACACCTCCGCGTCGCCGAAGCCGCCGATCATTTTCCCCTGGTGCGTGCAACCGAAGGCATGTGCCGCGTCGTAGATGACTCTCAGGCGGTGCTTGCGCGCGATCTCGCCGATCGCGTCGACCTCGCAGCCCTTGCCCCAAAGGTGCACGCCGATGATGCCCGTGGTCCGCGGCGTGATCAGCCGCTCGACCTGCGCCGCATCGATCGTGTGCGTTCGGGGATCGACGTCGCAGAACACCGGCGTGATCTCCTGCCACTGCAACGCATGCGCCGTTGCAACGAAGGTAAACGACGGCACGATCACCTCGCCGCCCATGCCCACGGCTCGGGTGACGATCTCCAGAGCCACCGTCGCATTGCACATGGCGATGCAATGTTTGACGCCCAGCAGCTCAGCGATCCTGCGCTCCAGTTCCTGCACGCAGGCGCCGTTGTTGGTGAACCACCGGCGGTCGATGATGTCGTTGAAGCGCGCAAGGAGTCGCTGTCGGTCGCCGAGATTGGGCTTGCCGACGTGCAGGTCCGCCTCGAATGCCGGCGAACCGCCCAGTATCGCCAGCGACGCCGACGTGTTGACTGGTGCTTGCATATAGGGATTCTCGGGCCTCGCGGCGCCGGCGTCAATCTCTTTGCCGGGCACCAGGCGAGGAGCCGCAACGGTCCGTCGACGTCGACGGGCAGCGATTCACGACGTCGAAGGAGACGTACAAAGAGCCGGCCTCGGCCTTCCGCACGCTCGTCGACGACCACGTCGCGAAGAACTGCCGCCGGCCCGAGGTGGGCCAACCCGTCACGGCCCGAGGATTCGTCCGGCTGAATATATTAGCAGTGGCTAATATATTGCCCCGTTCAGACCCTCACCGCTTCAGCAGCGAAAGCCAGTTCGTGGTGACGGCAATCACATCCGCATCCGCCGCGGGCACATTGACGACGACGAGGAAGCGATCGCCGTCGCCGGTCACGTCGTAGTCTCTCCAACCCGCCGGATCGATCCGAAAGAGCCTCTGCGGCGCCCCGATCTGGACGTCCGACGACGCGAGGCGGATCCGCGTGGCCGTCATCTCGTTGTCGCCGGAAACGTAGAAGAGCTCCCGCGCGTCCCGTCGCCAGCGCGGCCGGGATCCGCCGGAGACCGAGACGCGGACCCGTTCGCCAGGCTCCGGAAAGGAGGTGACGTAGACCTCGGAGCGGCCGGACTCCGCGGAGGAGAACGCGATCCAGCGGCCGTCGGGTGAGAACTGGGCATGCGCAGGCGGCACCGGCTCGAAGACTCCCGTCAGGAGGAGCCGAGGCTCCCGTCGTCCGTCGAGATTCACGATCCAGAGACCAGTCTGCTCCCCCGACCGAATCGCGTAGAGCAGAAAGCGACCGTCGGGAGACCAGGCCTCTGCGAACTGAACCGCGCCCGGCGGAAGCAGGGCTACGGGCGAACGGCCTCGGAGGGGAAGCAGCGACAAGAGCGGCGGATGGCGAAGAGAACCGACGGACAGCGCCAGCCGGGTCCCGTCCGGCGACCAGATGGGCAGAAGATACTCGTCGTCGCCGAGGTCCAGCCTCGTGAGGACCGAACGCGACACGTCGCCGATCCAGACCTCGTGCGTCCCGGTGCGGGGGTTGACCCTGGTGACCAGGACCCTGCGGGAATCGGAACTGAGGTTGACCAAATCGAATCCGGCGGAGGACTCGAGCGAGCCGGTCTCGCGTCCCGCGCGGTCGAGCCAGACGAGGCGGGCCGGACTCCCGTTTCCCCGAGACGCGAGGACTCCGTTGTCGGACGCGGAGAACGGGCCGGTGCCGATCAACACGTTTTGCCAGATTTCCAGGCCGGCCGGAACCGGATCCCGCACGAGCCGCATCGTTCTGTCATCGAAGGGCTGCGCCATCAGGCTTCCGTCGCGGGCATACAACAGGTAGCCGGTCCCGCCCGTGGAGCCGGCCGGGGCGTACTGCGCACGCGAACAGTTCCTCACGAGCGGCGCGGTTGCGCCTCCATCGACGCTCGCCAGGCGGACGTAGGTCTGCTTCTCCGCCCCGGAGCGCCCGACGTAGAGAAAGTGGCGACCGTCCGGAAGAAACGAGGGCCAGCCGATGGTGGCCTCCTGCCGCGAGGGGTCAGGCTTCAGCACCACCTTCGGCGTGCCGCCCCCATCCTCGACGACGCTGAAGCTCGCTCCCGCGCCGTCGGCGAACAGGATCGAATGCCCGCGGCCCCACGAGCCAGTGGGAAAGCCCGGAGGAGCGTCGCAGAGAGTCACGGGGGGACCTCCGGACGCGTCGACCTTCTTGAGCTTGTCCTCTGCGAAGAACGCCACGAAACGGCTGTCGTGTGACCAGAAGGGAGCCGCGGCTCCCTCCGTGCCCGCCAGTGAAACGGCGCTCGCCTCGGCGAGCGAACGAACCCAGAGCGAGTCCCGGCCGTCCGCCCGGCGCGCCGCGAAGACCAACCTTCGTCCGTCCGGCGAGACGGCGAAGAGATTCTGCACTCGAGTCCAGATGAATCGCGTGCCCGGCGGTGGATGGATGGTGAAGCGGACCGCCGCCGGGGGCGCGCTCGAGGGACGGCGAAGGGGTGAGAGCGCCGCGAATGCCGCGGCCAGCAAGCCCGCGGCCGCCAGACCGATCAGCCATCGAGGACTGGAAGACAGGCTCCTGATGGCCGCCCTTGGCGCATCCGTTCCCCCTTGCGCGATTCGTGCGAGCTGCAGTCCGACGTCGCCCGCGCACTGCCAGCGTTCCTCGGGGTTCTTGGCGAGGCAGGTCGTGATCACCCGATCGAGCCCCGGCGGCGCCGACGGCAGCGCGTGTGAGATCGGACGCGGCTCATCGCGAAGGATCGCCGAGATGACGGAAGCGCGGGTCGAGCCGGTGAATGCCTTCTGGCCGGTCACCATCTCGTAGAGAGTCGCCCCGAGCGCGAAGTTGTCCGTCCGGGCGTCCGCCTCTCTCCCCTCGAGCTGCTCGGGTGCCATGTAGGAAACCGTGCCCAGGATGGCTCCCTCTTGCGTGAGCTCGGGACCCTTGGTGACGGCGGACGTGAGGTCAGACGCCGGCGCCATCGCGCGCGCGAGGCCGAAGTCCAGCAGCTTGACCCCCGACTTCGTCAGCATGACGTTGCCGGGTTTCAAGTCCCGGTGCACGATCCCCCGCCGGTGCGCCGTGTCCAGGGCCTCGGCGATCTGGACGCCGTACCGCAGCGCCAAATTCATCGGCAGGGCGCCGCGCGCGATCCGATCCGCCAGCGTTTCCCCCTCGATGTACTCCATGACGAGATAGTCCGTTCCGTCATGATGTCCCACGTCGTAGAGCGCGCAGATGTGAGGATGCGAGAGCTGCGAGATCGTCTTCGCTTCCCGCTCGAAGCGCTGGCGGACCTCGGGAGAAGAGGAGAGATGCTGCGGCAGCACCTTCACCGCGACCGTCCGCTCGAGGCGCGTGTCCCGCGCCCGGTACACCTCTCCCATCCCGCCCGCGCCCAGCGGCGAGAGGATTTCGTAGGGGCCGAGTCGCGCGCCGGTCTCCATCGCGCGTCAGGCCGATAGAGTTAACCGTCTTGCCGCGATGGCGAGCCCGCGGTCCAGCGTCCACAGAGAGACGCCGCTCAAGGCAGCAGAGACGAGAAGATGGACATCCACCAAGCCAACGCCGCTGCCCGCAAGCTGGTGACGATCGACGAATTCGAGGGCCTCGTCATGGTTCGCCATCTCGGCTCGGGGCATCTCCCGGAGAAGGCCGAGGATCTCCGAGCGTCTCTTCAGCCTGCCGAGCGCCAGCTCACCGAGGACGAACGGGTGGACGAGAACGAGCCCGTCGCGCAGAAGCGCCTCCAGCCGCGCGTTGCCTCCGCGCAGATGGTCGACCCAGACCGACGTATCGACCAGGATCAGCGGGGCGCTCTCCGGGTCCGGCGCGCACGCCGCCGGGGCGCGCGACGCAAGGCCTTCTCCGAGCCTCCGAGAGCGGCGAGACGGCGAGCGCTTTCGCGGGCGATCAGCGCTTCAAGGCCGGCGTTGACCATCGCTGTCTTCTCCCTGAAACCCGTCAGGCTCCGGGCCCTCTCCAGAAGATCATCGTCGAGGATCAGTGTTGTTCTCATATGCATGAGTATGGCTTATTGATATGCATGCCTCAAGAGTTTCCCTCACGAGCCAAGATCACTGCGCCGCCCGGTTCAGAACGACCGTGATCGGCAGTGAGTCTGCCTGAAGGGAACTGATAAGGAAACGCTGCCCGTCCGCGGCAACGTCGTAGCCGCTCCAAACCTCCGAATCCAACCGAAAGAGAGGAACGGGAGCGCCCGACTCGAAGGAACCGGGCCCGAGCTTGACCGGTACGGCCATCAACTGCCCGTCTGCCGCGACATAGAAGAGCTCCTTGCCGTCGCCTCTCCATCGGAGCGGCTCTTCCTGTGAGGCGCCGGCTGTCGAGACCTGCCACTTCGGACCGGACTCCGGGAAGGGTGCCGCGTAGACCTCCGCGCGGCCCGACTCGTCCGACAGGAAGACCACCCAGCGGCCGTCGGGTGAGAAGCTCGTGCGACCCTCGTTGAATTGAGTCTGCCGGAACGGAAAGGCCTTTGCGCTGCCGGAGACTGGTTGTAGCCAAATGTCCCATCCCGTCTTCTCATCCAGCTTCTGGTAGGCGAGGACTCGTCCGTCACGCGACCAGTCGCTGGGGATTGGGAAACCCTTAGCCGGAACGAGCACTTCTCCGCCGCCCGAGTCGGCTAGACGCTTGCGTCGAATGACGGCCGGAGCCATTCCATGCGAGATGAACGCGATCTCGCTCCCGTCGGGAGACCAAACAGGACAGGACTCGAGCACCGGCTCTGAGGTGAACCGCGTCATCACCTCCCGTGAGAGCTCATCGATCCAGAGATCAGACGTGCCGGTGGCGGGATCTTTCTTTTCGATCGCGGCCTTCCGCCCGTCGGGGGAGAGGCGCAGGCTTTGGTACAGGCCCGGCGGGCCGACCGTCCCGACTGTCTGGCCTTTCCGATCGACCCAGCGAAGTCGTGGCGCGGCGCCCCAGGCCTGGTAGGCGAGCACGCCGGTTTTCGAAACCGTGAAGGGGGCCCATCTGCTTGGACTGAAGTACGGGATCTTCTCGGCGACAGGGACGGCGTCGTCCGTGAAGCGAAGCTTCGTGGTGTCGAATGCCCTGGCGACCAGATTGCCTTCGCGCACATAGAAGAGCTCTCCGTTCCGGGAGAGCTCCACGCGGGACTGAAGCGGCGCGACGCGATGGACTTCGGGGGAGTCGACGTCGCCGGCGAGGAGAAAGCCGGCCTGCTCCTTTGGGCTCCATCCCAGACAGAGGAAGCGGCGGCCATCCGGGAGAAAGTAGGGCCAACTGATCCAGTCATAAGCGGCAGAGAGCGAGCGCGCCGCGCCGCCTGAAGCCGGGACGGCATAGAGCCCGTCTTTTGGGGAGAAGATCTGCGTAAAGAGGATCGTTCCGGTACGACCCCACGCGCCGGCATTCTTTCCCGAGGCGTCGCAGATCGTCTGAGCCGGGCCGCCAGCGAGCGAGATCTTCTTCAGCTTCCCGTCGGCGAAAAACCCGAGGAACGCTCCGTCCGGCGACCAGAAGGGGGAGCTCGCTCCCTCGGTCGCCGGAAGCGATAGCGGCGACTGAGCGTCGAGCGGCCGCATCCAGATCGTGTCCTGCCCTTCGCGAACCGCGACGAACGCGACCCGGCTGCCGTCCGGGGAAACGGCCAGGTTGTGGAACTCCACGCCGACCCGAAACTTGGCGTTTTCCGGCGGGAGGATCGAGAATCGGACCGGCTGCGGCCGCGGCGGCTGCTGCCGGAAGTGGAAGATCGCGAGGCCGACTGCGGCCAGCACGGCCGCTCCGCAGGCAATCCACGCGACCCTCTCGCGCCTCCGCGCCGACGGCTCAACCACGACCGCCGGAGCTCCTTCGACCGCCCATCGAAGCTCCTTCGCGGCATCCGCCGCGCTCTGCCAGCGGTCCTCGGGATCCTTGGCGAGGCAGGTCTTCACGACACGGTCCAGCGCCGGCGGACTCATCGGCTCCACCACCGAGATCGGCTCGGGCTCCTCCTTCATGATTGCGGAGATCAGTGACGCCTGAGTCGATCCGGAAAACGCCTTGCGTCCCGTCGCCATCTCATAGAGCGTCGCTCCGAAGGCGAAGATGTCCGTCCGAGCGTCGGCCTCTTTTCCCTCGAGCTGCTCCGGCGCCATGTACTGGAAGGTTCCTAGGATCGTTCCCGCCTGTGTCACCGGAGATGCTTCAGTGGGCAATGACGTCAGCGGCAGACCCGACGCCGGCGCGATCGCCTTGGCGAGACCGAAATCGAGCAGCTTCACCCCCGACTTCGTCAGCATCACGTTGGAAGGCTTCAAGTCCCGATGCACGATCCCCTGCCGGTGCGCCTTGTCCAGAGCATCCGCAATCTCGACGCCGACGCGAAGCGTCCGCTCCAGCGGCAGCGCACCCTTCGCCAGCCGCTCTGACAGCGTCTCACCCTCCAGGTACTCCATGACCAGATACTCCGTCTCGCCCTCTCGTCCCACGTCGTAGAGCGCGCAGATGTGAGGATGTGAGAGCTGCGAGATCGTCTTCGCTTCCCGTTCGAACCGCTGGCGGACCTCAGGAGAGGCGGGAAAATGCTGCGGCAATACCTTGATCGCCACCGTCCGCTCGAGACGCGTGTCGCGCGCTTTCCACACCTCTCCCATGCCGCCGGCCCCGAGCGGAGAGAGGACCTCAAAGTGCCCCAGCTTCGATCCCGCCGCGATCGTCATCCGCGCTGCCTCTGCCCGCGGCGCCGGTCAGCTCCTCGAAGCGGCGGCGGATCGAGAGTCTTCTGCCGCCGAACCGCGCGCAGGGGACGGACTCGTGGTCGAATGGCTACTTCGGCCAGGAACCCCACACAGCGCACATTCCGGCGTGGTCCGACGGGAACGGCTCCTGCCGGATGCCGCCGTAGACCGGGTTCATGACCGCCGTCGGAGGCGGCCCGAAATGCCCAATACCGAGCGAGTGGCCATTCTCGTGAAACGCCACCGTTTCGACGTCGATGCCCGGTAGGACAATGTCGATCCCCCAGGGATTGCCCACCCGATCGTCGGCCGGGTCACCGAAAGTATTGTTGTAGTAGACCTCGTTGAGGGCCGTGTCGAGGTAGTTGTCTCCGTTGATGTCTGTCGGGTTCCCGTCGCCGTCCACGAAGATGAAGGTGACGGAAAAGGCCAGGATCCCGCGCCCGCCGCCCGGTCCCCCGACCGCCTCGAAGAAGGCGCGGGGCAGCCATCCCGCCTCGACGATGTCCGCGAGGAAGGGGTTTCCGAAGCCGCCGAAGCCGAAGAAGAAGTCGAAGATGTCGGGATCGGCTCCACTGTCGGCGCGCTTGATGATGTCCACCTTCTTCAAGCAGGACTCCTCTTGCCAGGTGCCCAGGGCCGAATCGATCGCGGCCTCCGTCTGAGCGCTGGTCAAACCGCTCGCCGTCGCGCCGTCGCTCTGGTCAACGAGATAAGTGATGTTGTCACCGTCTGCCAGGCGGCGCTCGTCGCCGGCGACCCAGCGGAAAGTCTGTTGGTGAATGCGGCTAGACGGCCGACCCCCGCCGATCGAGAAGAACTCGATTTGCTCGACCGCGACGTTTACGCCCATCGCCGCCAGTTGCGCGTTGATCGCCTCCATCTGGGCCAAGACCGCCTGGTCGCCTTCCTGGGCGAAACCGGTCACAGGCAAAAGCAGCAGGACTGCGCCGAGGAACCAGGCCGCTTTTCGAAGAGTGGGATTCATGACAACCTCCGTTTTGAAATAGCCACTCCGAGATTTTGCGAGTTGGGACAGAACCGAGGGGATCCGCAAACTTGCCGCCTCGAAGAAGAGAGCGCGCCGGAATGAGGTGTCACGCCGGTTCTGGCCTCCAAATATGACGCGTCCACCGACCGGGCGAACGAGTCTTCGGAAAGCTATATCACGGTCCGGCGCAGAAAGACCCGGATCTACGACCTCTCATGCCTGTTGGAACGGATTCCCACTGATGGCGGCGTGAGGAACTCGTAGGGGCCGAACGAGTGCCGAAGGCGAGGGTCAATTTCGGGCGAGTCCCGCCGCCCAGCTCACGACGACCGTGATCGGAAGCGAGGCGTCCTCCGGGCGCCGCGAGTTGACGACGAAGCGCTGGCCGTCGGCCGTCGCGTCGTAGTGGTTTCGGGCCTCCACCGCAGGCAAGATTCGCGTCTGGAAGAGGGCGTGCGGAGCTCCCGAATCGAAAGGAGGGCCGACGCGGACGTCGACGGCAATGAGCTTGCGGTCGGGCGAGACGTAGAAGAGCTCCTTGCCGTCTCCCCGCCACCGTGGCTGGCTCCCCCCGCCGGCGGAGACCTGCCGGCGGTCACCCAACTCCGGGAAGCTCCGGACGAAGACCTCATGGGCTCCCGACTCGTCGGACTCATAAGCGAGCCAGCGCTCGTCGGGCGAAAGCCGAGCGCCCATTTCGTCGAACGGATCAGTCAAGAGCGGCCTCTCCGCGCCGGTCTTCAGATCTCGCATCCCGACGTCGAAGTGAAACGTCTTCCAATCGATGACTTCCTGGAAGAGGTAGCGGCCATCCCGCGACCAGTCATCCAGAGGAGAAAAGAAAGGAGACTTGAACGCCATCTTCGCCCTTTCCACGCCGTGGGCGTCACGGAAATAGACCTCTCCCGAGGGAAAGCAAGCGTAGGCGATGCGGCGGCCATCGGAGCTCCAGAGGGGTGTCGCGGCGGAACGACACGCCTCGAACGAAACTCGGACGATACTCTCGCGCT
>DASXTI010000037.1:0-5412 GCA_036505535.1 Thermoanaerobaculia bacterium | reverse complement strand
CGCGCCGTCGCCATGCTTCACTCGTTCTGGTACGAGGCGGCGGAAAAGAGCTTCCGTGCGGTGGCGGATGCCGACCCGGGCTGCGCAATGGCCTACTGGGGGGTCGCGATGAGCCTCTATCATCCGATCTGGCCGGATCGTCCGCCGCTCGACAAGGGGCTTGCCGCCGTGGAAAAGGCGAAGGCCATTGGCGCGAAGACCGACCGCGAGAAGGCCTATATCGGCGCGATCACAGAGTACTACGCGGGCGCGGGCGGGCCCGACTACAAGGCACGCGCGCAGACCTACGAGAAGGCGATGGAGCGCGTCTACCGCGCGTTTCCCCAGGATCGCGAGGCGGCCGCGTTCTACGCCGTCGCCCTTCTCTGGACCCTTTCCTATGCGCCGGCCGACCAGACCAATCCGCGAAAGGCCGCTGCCGTACTCGACAAGATCGCGGACGAGATGCCGAGGCATCCAGGCGTTCTCCACTATTACATCCACGCCTACGACAGCCCGCAGCTCGCGCCGCTTGCCTTGAAGGCAGCGCAAAGCTACGCCAAGGTCGCGCCCGCGGTCCCGCATGCGCTCCACATGCCCTCGCACATCTTCACGCGCCTAGGGCTGTGGCAAGACTCGATCGACTCGAACATCGCCTCCGCGGCGGCGGCCCGGGACTACGCCAAGAAGAGCGGCATGCCCGGCGCCTGGGATCAAGAGCTCCACGCGCTCGACTACCTGGCCTACGCATATCTTCAGCGCGGCGACGACGCGAAGGCGAGGGAGGTCCTCGTTCGCATCGCCGAAGTGAGAAGTTCCGAACCGGCCAGCATGGTCGCGGCGTACGCCCTTTCGGCGATTTCCGTCCGATATGCCGTCGAAGCGCATCGCTGGGAAGAGGCGGCTCGGCTCGAACCGATGCCCGCCGCGTTCCCCTGGGATCGGTTTCCGATCGGTCAAGCGATGCTGCGCCTCGGCCGCGCCTTGGGCCTCGCGAGAACGGGCGATCGAGCCGGCGCCCGGAAAGAAGTCGATGCCCTCCAGTCACTCCACGACGCGATGCCCGAAGCCGGGGGCTACAACTGGAAGGAACAGGTTGAGATCCTTCGGCGCGAGGCCGCCGGCTGGCTCGCGCAGGCGGAGGGGAATCCCCAGGAGGCCGAGAAGCTTCTCCGCTCGGCGGCGCAACTGGAAGACTCGACCGAGAAGAACGCGGTGACTCCGGGCCCGATCACTCCGGCGCGAGAGATGCTCGGAGAACTGCTTCTCGATCAGAAGAATCCGGGCGGAGCGCTCATCGAGTACGAGGCGGCGCTGCGCCTAACGCCGAATCGCTTCAACGGCCTCTCCGGCGCTGCCCGGGCGGCCGAGCTCGCCGGAAATCGAGTCAAGGCGAAGGAGTACTACGCGAAGCTTGTCTCCGTCGCCGACGGTGGGAGCAAGAGGCCGGAGCTCGCCGCCGCACGCACCTTCCTCGCTCGAAACGAGACGGCCGCGAAGTAGCGAGAATGGGGTCAGGTCTGTGAACTGTGAATTTCAGCATCGGTCCGGGCCCACACATTCTCAGACCTGACCCTCCGATCTACACTCTACTTTTTCGTCGGAGGAGATGATGACTCTCGATCGGCGCTCCTTTCTGGTCACCACGGGAGGCGCTGCCCTGGGCTCCGCCGTGGCCGCTTCGGCACAACCGGCGCACGCAGGAGCGGCGGGCGTCGATGGCTCCAAGTCCGCTGCGCTTTTTCTCGAAGAGGACGACGGCCTCGCGCCGGCGACCTTCGATCGGTTGCCTCTGGAGTGGCATCAGGCGAGGGCGAAGGCGCTGCAGGCCCACCTTCAGGAGGAAGGTTTTGCCGGTGCGTGGCTCTCGGACCCGATGAACATCACTTATTTCACGGGACTCTTCTTTACGACGACCGAGCGTCCCTTCTCGGTATTCCTCCCGGCGGATAAGCTGGCCGCGATCTGGTTCCATCCGGGGCTCGACCGCGATCTGGTGAAGAGCTGGTGGGCGACGGAGACCGAGTCCTACTTCGACTTCCAGCATGCCGAGGGTGCTTTCCCCAACGAGGGGAAAGTCCAGCAGGGCGAGAAGGTCGACCTCTTCGAGTGGGTGCTGAGGAATCTCAAGAAGCGCGGCTACGACGGAAAGCGCATAGCGACCGACAAGGATTTCTCGAAGCGACAGCTCGATAACGCCGCCAGAGTCTTCTTGAAGGAGACCAAGTTCGATTCGATCGCCGACAACTGCGAGAAGCTGCGCATGGTCAAGTCGCCCGAGGAGCTCGCGCTCTGGCGCCGCGCCTATCGTGTCTTCGACGAGACTCACGCCTTCGCGCGGGACCTGCTTCTCGCGAAGGGGACGGATCTGACCGACTACGAGCTCGGCATGGCGACGCAGGAGTTCGGGACGAACCTTCTGATGAACAAGATCAAGCGGGACGGCGCGCCGCATACCGCGGTGGGGATCGATCTCGGCGTCGGCGTGCGATGCGGCCGGGGCACGGCATACCCGCATCCCAATCAGTTCCACCACAACAAGATCCAGAAGAGTCAGGCGCTGCAGATCGCCGGCGGAGTCGAGATCGGCGGCTGCGGCGGCGAGCTCTACCGCGCCTTCCTCATCGCGCCGTGGACCGACCACCAGAAGAAGCTCTGGACGGTCTCCCGTGATTGCTGCCTCATGCAGAAGGACCTCTCTCGCGAGGGCGTCGCCTGCTCGACCGTCGCGTACCAGATTCACCGGCACCAGGTGAAGGAGGGGACGCAGAAGTACATCTACCACCGCCCCGCGCACGGCATGGGGATGGAAGGACATCAGCCGCCGTACCTGGCGCTCGGCGACTACACGATGTTGAAGGCGGGAATGATCTTCTCCGTCGAGCCAGGTCTCTACGATCCGGAGAACGGCTTCGGCGTCAACTTCTCCGACGGCTTCGTGGTGCAGGGAGGCGGAAAGCCTTCGCTCCAGATGTCGCGGCTGCCATGGAGCGAGGAGTGGTGTCTGGTGAAGCTGTAGCGGTCAGGCTCACTACCGCCCGGACCAGTTCAGCACGACGTTGATTTGCGTCGCCACGCTTTCCCGCTCTCTTGCCTGCACCATCACGAAGCGCTGTCCGTCGGGGGTGACGTCGTAGTTTGAGAGCCCGGGGAAGCCAGGCTCGTACTTTCCGTCAAACAAGAGCTGCGGCTTCGAGGCCGAGAAAGTCGGCTGCGTCTCAACCCGGACGGCCATCATCCTGTCTCCGGCGCGGTAGAAGATCTCCCGTCCGTTGCCTGCCCAAGCGGGCTCGTTCGCCCCCTCGGTCGAGACCTGCCACTTGCCTCCCGGCTCGGGATACGGCCGCACGTACACCTCGAACCGCGCCGACTCGTCGGAGAGGTAGGCGAGGCAGTGGCCGTCGGACGAGAACCTCGGTCCCCACTCCCGGAAGGGGGTCTGGAGGAGCGGCCGCGCCGCGTTGTGATCGGCGATCGGAAGGAGCCAGATGTCTCCCGGGTAGCTGTCGTCGAAGGCGAGCGTCCGATCCGCAGGCGAAAACACGTGGGCGAACTGCTAATTGTTACTCGTGGTGAGGCGCTCCTCCGGACCACTCCCGTCGGCGCTCTTCCAGAAGAGGTTCTGGTCCCCCGTCCGGCTCGAGCTGAAGGCAATGCGCTTTCCGTCGCGCGTCCAGACTGGCCAAGAGCTTGTTTCGTCGAAAGTCAGGCGGGTCAGCGCCCCACGCTCGAGGTCATAGACCCAGATGTCTGAATTGGTCGGGTGCGTTCGGATGCCGACGGCCAGCCGCTTCCCGTCGGGCGAGAGGCGAGGTCCAAAGTAGGCGTGTCGTGCGTCGGTTAGTGGCCGCGCGTTGCCCTTTCGATCCACCCACACGAGCGTGAAGTCTCCCGCCTGGGAAGAGGTGGGCGCGTAGACCAGAAGGCCATCGCGGGAGACGGCGAACTGCAGTACGGGCTCGAGGATCGCCCGAGGTGAACCGGCGAGCGCGAGCGTCTTCGGATCGAACGGCACGGCCAGAATTCCTTCCGCGCCGGCATACAGCAGATGGCCTGTGGCGGAGTAATGGGGGCGAGTGCCTCCCTCCACGAGGATTCTCCGCTCCCCGGTCGAAAGCCGAAGCGCAGCGATCCGGTTCCTTCCGGACTCCGTTCCGACGGTGAACACGACGACTTTTCCGTCCGGAAGAATCTCCGGCCAGCTGTGGGTCTTGTCCCCTGCTCGGGAGTCGAGCTTCGTCAGGGCCTCGGGCGCGCCTCCGGATGCGGAGACACGCCAGAGTCGAGCGTCGGAGGCCGTCGCGAAGACGATGGAGTTGTCGGGCGCCCAGCTGGCGCCGCGGCTTTGCGTTGCCTCGCAGATGCTGAGCGGTGTACCGCCGGCGAGCGCGACCTTCTTTAGCTTCCCGTCGGCGAAGAAGCCAACCCACTTTCCGTCGGGCGAGAAGAAGGGAGCGTATGCGTTCTCCGTACCCAAGATCGGCGTGGCCTCGTGGCGGTCCATCGGACGCCGGTAGAGCTGCTCGATTCCACCGCGGCGAACGAGATACACGAGATTCTCACCGTCGGGAGAGAGGGCCAGCGTGTTCGTCGACCTCGCCAACACGGGCGCTCCGGGCGAGAGGGAAAATGCTCAGTCGCTGAAGCCGCGCGGGAGGAGGCGCGCTGCCACGCTCTCCCCGCCATGTGGCGACCGCGGCTAGAAGAAGCGCAATGGCGGCGATGCCCCACGGAATCGCGCGGCCTCGACTGGGCAAGCGGGCCGCGGACGCGGCCGCGCGAGGTGACGACTCTACCTTGACGCCGCCCGCGATGGTGTCCTCGAGCTCCAGGCGAGCGTCTGCAATGTCGTGGAGCCGCCGCTCTCGGTCTTTCCGGAGACACCGGCGGAGCATTGCCGCGACTGCGGGTGGCGTCTCCCCGGGCAAAGAATCCCAGTCCGGCTCGCGGTCGAGGATCGCCGCGAGGGTATCGGAGACCGTCTGGCCCGCGAAGGCGGGGCGGCCCACCAGCATTTCGTAAAGGACGCAGCCGAGTGACCAAATGTCGGTCCGTTTGTCGAGGGCCTGCCCTCGCGCCTGCTCGGGAGACATGTAGCCGACCGTGCCGAGAAGAACTCCCGGCTCGGTCTGCCGCGTCATGGTGACGACCTGGGATCCCTCCTCGGGCGGCGGGGAGAGCTTCGCCAACCCGAAGTCGAGGATCTTGACGCGCCCGTCCTTCGTCACGAAGAGGTTCTCGGGCTTCAGATCCCGGTGGACGATCCCTTTCTCGTGCGCGGCCGCGAGACCATGCGCGATCTGCACTGCGTAATCGATCGCCTTGCGCACCGACAGGGCCCCGCCCACGAGGCGACTCCGCAGCGTCTCCCCTTCGAGCAGCTCAGTGACGATGTACGGCGCCCCTTCGTAAGAATCGATGTCATGAACTGCC
>DASXTI010000036.1:0-9867 GCA_036505535.1 Thermoanaerobaculia bacterium | reverse complement strand
GGAAGACCTGCGCGGGAGGCCCGAGGCCGAAGACTACTTAAACGATCTCAACCGGGAGCTGCTCGACCGGCTTCAGGCCGGCGGAGAGGCGTACGCCTCGAACGCGGTCGTGAACGGCCGCTTCCTGCTCCGGGCGTGCATCGTCAATTTCCGCACGAGGCTTGCGGACGTCGAGGCATTGCCCGAGATCGTCGCGCGGCTCGGAAGAGAAATCGACTCCTCCAAGCGCCCGAGCCCCCTGAGGCCCGGCGGAGAGAGTGATGATGCGAAGGGTCAGGGCGCGCGGACGCCCGAAGAGTGAGGTCACGATGCTTTTGCGTCTGTTCCCAGCCGGAATCGGATGTCTCTTTGCCGTCATCCTCTTCGGAGTCGCCGGGACCGTCTTCTGGATTTGGGCGCTCATCGACTGCGCCACGAAGGAGCCGAACGAATGGAGCGGAAAGGTCGGATGGATTCTGATCATCCTCCTGACGCATTTCTTAGGCGCGCTGCTCTACGTGCTGATCCGGCGCCCGGAGCGGCTTCGGCAAGTCGGCCGATGAGGCCTCCCCCCGGTCGAAATGAACCGCCGGAATTGTTAAGATCCGGGTCGGGTTCTCGCCGGGAAGCGAAGAAACGGCTCGCAGAGCCCGCGATCAGCCGGCGTTCGCTGCACGCGGGAAGATCTGTCCCGTCGACCGGCAGGGTATTCGTGGCGAGGAGGTCTCAACTCTTCCGGAAGACTCTCGTAGAGAGAGATAGCGACAGCGACGAGGTGACCCATTTCTAACGCCTTTCTCAAGGAGTCCGAATTGCAGAAGAAAGTCAGGGCCGTTGCGCCGATCTTCGCCCTCCTGCTGACAGGACTCGTGCCCATCTCCTGCGGTGGCAAGAAGGCCCCGGCCGCCTTCGAGCGGCCGCCGGCTCCGGTCTCGGTCGCCGCGGCGGTGCAGCGGGACGTACCCGTCTATCTCGACGAGGTCGGGAAATGCGTTGCACGCGAGGTGGTCTCCGTGCAGCCTCAGATCTCGGGACGGATCACCGCGATCCATTTCACCGACGGCGCCGACCTGAAGAAGGGTGACCTCCTGTTCACGATCGACCCGAGGCCGTTTCAGGCTCAGTTCGATGCTGCGGAAGCCAGCCTCGCGCAGTCAACGGCAGCTCTGGGGCTCGCCCGGACCCAATTCGAACGCGCCGCGAGCCTCATCCAAACCAAGGCCATCGCCCAGCAGGAGTACGACACCCGGAAAAACGCCGTGGCCACCAACGAGGCCCAGGTCCGGCAGGCGACCGCCGCCCTCGAGATGGCGCGGCTCAACCTTCAGTATTGTTCGATTCGCTCGCCGATCGACGGCCGAGCGGGGCACCGACTCGTCGACATCGGCAACGTCGTCGAGGCCAACAAGGGTCCGCTGCTCTCGATCCAGCGGCTCGACCCAATCTACGCCGACTTCACCGTCACGGAGAACGATTTGACGGCCGTGCAGCGGAACATGCGGCAGGGGACGCTCAAGGTCGAGATCAGCCTTCCGGACGAGCCGAACGCGCCTCTGGCGGGGCAGCTCACGTTTCTCGACAACACCGTCCAGAACGAAACGGGAACCGTGCGGCTCCGCGCGACCATTCCGAACGGGACTCATCGGCTGTGGCCGGGACGATTCGTGAAGGTCCGGCTCGTTCTCTCGACGCTCCCGAAGGCGGTGCTCGTGCCCGCGGCCGCGCCCCTGATGTCGGCCAAGGGCCAATTCGTCTACGTCGTCAAGGCGGACTCGACCGCCGAAATGCGGCCCGTCAAGACGGGCCAGCGGCAGGGGGACTTAGTCGTCGTCGAGCAGGGGGTCCAGCCCGGCGAGCGCGTGGTCTTCAATGGCCAGATCGGCGTGACGCCCGGGGGCAAGGTCCGTGAACTGCCGGGAGACGCGGCGAGCTCCGGGCCGGTGAGCGGGGGAACCAAGTCATGAATCTCTCCGAGCCCTTCATCCGCCGTCCGGTCATGACCGCGGTCCTGACCGTTTCCGCGATCGTGTTCGGCGTCGTCGCTTACCGCCGGCTTCCGGTCAACGACCTGCCGGCCGTCGACTACCCGGTCATCCAGGTTCAGGCCAACTACCCGGGCGCGAGCCCCGAGACGATGGCGAGCAACATCGCCACGCCCCTCGAGCGGCAGTTCATGCAGATCAACGGACTCGAGGTCGTCACGTCCCAGAGCACCCAGGGGAACGTGAACCTGACGCTCCAGTTCGCGCTCAAGAAGTCGATCGACGCCGCCGCCACGGACGTCCAAACGGCGATCTCCCAGGCGACCGGCAGCCTGCCGGTGGATCTGCCCTCGCCTCCGACCTACTCCAAGACCAATCCCAACGACCAGCCGATCATGTACATCGCGATGACCAGCGACTCGGTGACGCCGGGCCAGCTCTACGACTACGCGAGCACCCAGGTCGGGCAGCGGATCAGCATCCTGCCGGGCGTGTCGCGCGTCAACGTCTTCGGGACCAAGTCGGCCATCCGCATCAAGGCCGATCCGGCGGCGATGTGGGCTCGCGGCATTTCCGTCGACGATCTCGCCGCCGCGGTCAAGGCCGGGACGAGCTACACCGGAGCGGGCCAGCTCGACGGAGCGGCCGGCACGCAGGTTCTCCGGCCGAGAGGGCAGCTCGACACCGCCGAGGGATACAACAACCTCATCGTCGGCGCGCATGGAGGCTCACCGGTCTACCTGCGCGACGTCGCCGAGGCGCGAAGCTCGGTTCAGAGCGAGCGCGTCAACATGCGGTTCTGGGTCCGAGGCTACGACGTGCCGTCGGCGACCGTCGTCGTGGCGGTCAACCGTCAGGCCGGTGCCAACGCCGTCGAAGTCAGCAAGAGGATCCGCGAAGAGCTTCCGGTGATTCGGACGGAGGTGCCCGGGTCTGTCCGGATCACCCCCATCTACGACCGATCGCAGACCATCGTGAATTCGGTGGCCGACGTCCAAACCACGCTCATGATCGCCTTCGTCTTAGTCGTGGTCGTGATCTTCCTCTTCCTCGGGCGTGCCACCGACACTCTGATTCCGGCCGTGGCTCTGCCGCTCTCGCTCCTGCTCACGTTCATCGCCATGCAGGCTCTGGGGTACAGCCTGGACAACCTCTCCCTGATGGCGCTGACCCTCGCGATCGGCTTTCTCATCGACGACGCCATCGTGTTCCTGGAAAACACGGTGCGCCGCATGGAGCGCGGCGAGAAGGCGTTGCCGGCGACCATCAACAGCGCCAAGGAGATCAGCTTCACGATCATGTCGATGACGATCTCGCTGGCGGCCGTCTTCATTCCGCTCGTGTTGCTGCCCGGGTTGATGGGCCGCATCTTCCGGGAGTTCGCGATCACGATCATCGTCTCGATCTTCGCCTCCGGGCTCGTCTCCTTGACGCTGACCCCGCTCATGTGCGCCCGGCTGCTCAAGGAGCGTGGCCACGGCGCCAAGCAAACGTGGATGGAGCGGGTCATCGGCGGAGTCGAGAAGCGCGTCCTCGGCGCCTACGGCAAGTCGCTCTGGTGGTTTCTGAAGCGCCGCTGGATCTCGATCGCCGTCTGGGTCGTCTGTCTGGCTGGCACGTTCGTGCTCTTCACGGCGATCCCCAAGATCTTCCTCCCCCTCGGAGACAGCAGCGTCATCTTCGGCGCCTTCATCGCCCGAGAGGGTTCTTCCCCGCAGCAGATGCGGGCGATCCAGGATCGCGTGGACGCGACGCTCCACGAGGATCCCAACATCCTGACGGACTTCACCATGACGGGGGCCAGCGGCTTTCTGGCCTCGAACCAGGGAATCACCTTCATGTTCGTGAAGCCGCCGAAGGAGCGACCGCCCATCCCGATGGTGGCCGCCCAGCTCATGGGCAAGCTCGGCTCGATTCCCGGCGTCTTCGCATTCCTGCAACCGTTCCCGGTCCTCCAGATCTCGACGGGAGCCACGAGCCAGACGCAGGGGCAGTACGCCTTCTCCGTCTCGGGTGTCAACGCGAACCAGGTCTACGAGGTGGCCGGCAAGCTCATGGAGAAGTTCCGCGCGTATCCGGGATTCCTGAGCGTCTCGTCGGACTACTTTGCCAACACGCCGAACTTGGACATCGACATTCGGCGCGATCAGAGCAAGATGTACGGCGTCTCCGAGGCGCGGATCCTGGGGCTGCTGCGCAACGCCTACTCGCAGAACTATCTCTACTTGATCAAGAAACCGGAGGACCAGTACCAGGTCATCCTGGAGGCGCGTGATGAGTCCCGGGAGAATCCCGAGGACCTTTCGCTCCTCTACATCAAGTCCGACGATGGAAAGAATCTCGTGCCGCTGCGGGAGCTCGTGACCTGGAAGACGACGCTCGGCCTCCAGTCGGTGAACCACATCAACCAGTTCACGGGCGTGACGTTCTTCTTCAACCTGAAGCCCGGCGTCGCGATTGGCGACGCGACGAAATTCATCACCAAGACCTCCTCGCAGATCGCGCCGCCGACGGTGCGTGCCAGCCTGCGGGGCGAGGCCCTCACCTTCCAGGAAACGGCCCGAAACATGACGATCCTGATGTTTCTCGCGGTCTTCGTGATGTACGTGATTCTGGCGATCCTGTACGAGAGCTACGTCCATCCCCTGACGGTACTCTCCACTCTTCCGACCGCGCTCGTCGGAGGGCTGCTGGCTCTCTTCGTCTTCGGGCAACAGGCCTCGCTCTATGCGTACGTCGGCATGTTCATGCTGATGGGCATCGTGAAGAAGAACGGCATCATGATCGTGGACTTCGCCCGCCATCGAGTCGACGCGGGCGAGTCGGCCGAGAAAGCCATCCACGACGCGAGCATGGACCGCTTCCGGCCCATCATCATGACGACTCTGGCCGCCGTCTTCGGCGCGCTCCCCATCGCGCTCGGCTACGGCGCCGATGGAGCCTCCCGCCGGCCCCTCGGCTTGGTCATCGTCGGCGGCCTGCTCGTCTCTCAGCTCATCACTCTGTACATCACGCCGGTGATCTACCTCTACCTCGAGGAGTTCCAGGAAAAGGTCTTGAACCGCACCTCCTTCTTCCGCGCGGGGCACATCGAGGCGCTCCCGGTCGAGGAGGCACCGGTCCCGCAGCGAATCGTGAGATGAAGAGGCTCCTCGCCGCCTTCCTCCTGCCGCTTCTGGTAACCGGCTGCGCCGTCGGGCCGAACTACAAGCGGCCGCCGGTCACCGCTCCCGATCAGGTGCGGGGCCAGATCGGCTCGGCGGAGGCCGCCTCTCTGGCCGATAAGGCGTGGTGGGAGATCTTTGGCGACGAGACGCTCCGCTCGCTGATCGACGAATCGCTCGCCAAGGGTTACGACGTGCGAATCGCCGCTGCACGCGTCGAGGAGGCGCGCGCCAACGCCGGAATCGCGCGGGCCGATTTCTTTCCTCAGATCCAGTATTCGGCCCAATGGTCGCGCAGCCGGCAGTCCGGCGCCGCTTTTGGGATTTCCAACATCCCGCCTCTCAACCTCCACGACGTCAACCTCGGCCTCTCCTGGGAGATCGATCTCTGGGGCCGTATCCGCCGGGCGAGCGAGGCGGCACTCGCGCAGTACCTCGGAACCGCGGAGGCGCGCCGCGGCGTGATGCTCTCTCTGGTTTCGGAGGTCGCGACGCAATACTTCGAGCTGCGAGAGCTCGATTTGCTCCTGGAGATCGCCAAGCGGACCGCGGACGCCTATCAGGGGACCTACGACCTATTCCGCCGGCGCTTCGAGGTCGGCGAAGCCTCCGGGCTCGAGACTGCGAGCGCCGAGGCGTTGCTCTCCAACGTCGCCGGACAGGTTCCGTTGATCGAGAGCCAGATCGTGGCTCAGGAGAACGCCATCTGCCTGCTTCTCGGCCGCAACCCCGGCCCGATTCCGCGCGGCGCCGTGCTGACCGATCAGCTCCTGCCCCCGGAGATCCCGCCGGGTATTCCGTCGGACCTTCTCCAGCGGCGTCCGGACTTGCGCCAGGCCGAGCAGCAGCTCGTCGCCGCCAACGCCAGCGTCGGCGTCGCGATGGCCAACTTCTTTCCGACGATCAGCCTGACGGGCGCCTTCGGCGGCGTCAGCCCGGAAGTATCGGACCTCTTCACCGCCGGCAAGACGTGGTCGATCGCCGCAGGCCTCGTCGGGCCGCTCTTCCAGGGACTCCGCTTGAGGAACCAGTACGACGCGCGCGTCGCCCAGTGGGAACAGGCCAAGCTCCAATACGAGCAGGCCGTCACGAGCGCTTTCGGCGAAGTCTCTTCCGCGCTCATTGCGCACCAGAAGCTCGCCGAGGCGGAGACGCAGCAGGCGCGTACGGTGACGGCCTACCGGGAAGCGGTCCGCCTCTCGAACGACCGCTATCTCGCCGGCCTCGCGAGCTATCTCGATGTGCTCCAGGCGGAGCAGCTGCTCTTTCCGGCCGAGAACACGCTCGCGCAGACGCGCTTTTCCCGCCTGGCGAACTTTGTCGCGCTCTACAGGGTGCTCGGCGGCGGCTGGAACATCGAGAACCCGGTTTGGTCGCGTCCGGCCGGAGCCGGGGGGAGCTGAGATTCGCCGAACCGACGGCGACGCCCGTCCACTGCGAAGCGCAGTAGCATCGAGGCCCGGTGGGCGCTGAGAGAAGCCTGATGGCGGGCAAGACGGTTCTGGTCACCGGCGCGACGGGAGGCATCGGGCTCGAGACGGCCCGCGCTCTGGCGAGGATGGGAGCCCGCGTCGTGATCGGCGGCCGCGACGCGGTCCGGGGCCAGGCCATCGTGGACGAGCTCATCGGCGCGGGCGGCCGCGCCGAGCTCCTGAGGATCGACATGGCCTCGTTCTCCTCGGTGCGAGAGGCGGCGCGGCGCGTCGCCGGCTCGCATCCCGTGCTCGACGTGCTCGTCAACAACGCCGGAATCGTCCTGCGGGAGCGGCGGCTTTCCGCGGACGGCCACGAGCTCACGTGGGAGACGAACTTTCTCGGGGCGTTTCTCTTGACCGGGCTCCTCCTGCCGGCCTTGAAAAGCGCGCTCAAGCCGCGCGTCGTCAACGTCAGCTCCGAGGCGCACAGAACCGGCCGCATGAATTGGGGCGACCTCGAGCTCGAGCGCGGCTACACGGGGTACCGGGCCTATGCGAACACCAAGCTGGCGCTCATCCTCTTCACGCGCGAGCTCGCCCGGCGCGAGCCGGCGATCGCGGTCAACGCCCTGCATCCCGGCGCCATCGCTACGGGTATCTGGCGAGCGGCACCCGCCGTGGCCCGCTGGATCCTCGGCCTCCTGCTGCCCTCGGCGGAAAAAGGCGCACGCCCCGTCGTCCGCCTCGCCGCTGCCCCAGAACTCGACGGGGTCTCCGGCCGCTACTTCAACAAGCTCCGCGAGGCGACCCCGGCGCCCGCCGCGAGAAAGGACGCCGACGCCGCGCGCCTCTGGGAAATCGCGGAGAAAGCGACGGCACTGTCTTCGCCTGCCGGATTGAGAGAATCCGGATGAAGGGGAGCAGGACCTCCTCTCGGCTGCGGGAGACATGAAGCTCGAGTACGTTCCGCTCCTCGCCACACAGCGCGAGCTCTATCGGCTCCCGCGCGGGACCGATCGCTTCCGTGAGTACCTCCGGACGATGATCGATCCGGAGACGTCCGATCTGGGGTTGCCGCTTTCCGTCATGAATCCCATGGGCGGGGAGCATCTGCCTCGCTTCCTCGACGCTCTCGCCGCGATCGACGCGGAGGGCGTCGGCGCGCGCGCGACCGCGGAGGCTGAGGCTTCCCTCGCCGAGGAGCCCGGCGCCTTTCGCGTCTGCCTCGTCGTCGCCGACGATCTTCGCGGTGGCTGGACCAATCGCGCGTCGAGCGAGCTCGCCCACCGTCGCGGCGAGGCGGCGCTGGCAAAGCGCGGCTGGGTCACCGGCCTTCTCTGGACGAGCGAGACGTACGGTCCCCTCGAGGTTCGAGAGGAAGTGCTGACGACCATCTTCCGCACGGCATCCATCGCGCGCCGCGGCCCGGCCCGAACGCTTCGCGAGCTCCTCGTCCAGGAGGGGAACGCCATGAGAATGGCCGGCGCGCGAAATCCGGCGCTCGAGCCGCACGCTCTCGTCGCGACGCGACAAACGCTGGGACCTCTGCTCGGCCGCGACGACATGCCCACGCTCATCGCCGCTCTCTTCGGCGACGCGGCGGCGTCGGAGCTCGGCTACGAGCCGCTCGGCCTTCGGCCTCGTGCCGGGCTCGCGCTGGCGCTGCACGGCCGGCTGGAGCCGAGAGACCGCTCGAAATCCAAAGGCGACTAGTGTTTCGTCGCCGAAGTCCTGACAAGCCTATCGGTCGTAGGGGCGGCCCTTGCGGCCGCCCGCGGGCGGGGACAAGCCCCGCCCCTACGTTTATGGTCCTTATCGCGACTTCCGAGACGGCACACTAGGCGGCCGCGGTCGTTCTCTTCCGTTCCGCCGCCCTGCCGCGGCCGAAGAGCATGAATGCGGCCGGGATCGTCGTCAGCACGCCCAGCGCGAGCAGTGTGGCGCCCACACGGCGCCGATTGCAGCGGCCGAGCTTGTCGGCGAGAAGCAGCCCAATGCCCGCGCCCAGAGCCGCGCGCGTGGCAACGACGAAACCGAACTCGGGGAATGACAGGTCGAGTCTCTTCACAGGGACCTCCGAAACTTCGAGGATTGCAATCTTCTCGCCATCGTCACGGGAGATAATCCCGGCCCCGGTGACTGCGCGGAGAAAGAGGAAGACGCAAACCGCCCGGGCCGCGTCGAGACGCCTGAGAGCTCTCGCCGACCCGAAACGGTCCGAGTCGTCGGCGTGGTTTTTCCGGACGGGGCCGGGAGAGTACGGCGAGGGGGATCGTTTCCTCGGCATTCCCGTGCCCACGTTACGGCGGCAAGCAGGAGACCTCGACCACCTGCCGCTGCCGGAGATCCGCAAGCTCCTCGCCTCGCCGTGGCACGAGGAGCGGCTACTGGCGCTTCTCGTGCTCGTTCGGCGCTACCAGAGGGGCGAGGAGACGCAACGCGAGCAAGTCTTTCGCTTCTACATGGCGCAGTCGCGGCGCGTAGACAACTGGGACCTCGTGGACGTCTCGGCGCCGTCGATCGTGGGCGCGCACCTCTCGAAAACCGGCGGCTCGGTGCTCCGACGCCTCGCCCGTTCCCGAAACCTGTGGGATCGCCGCATCGCGATCGTCTCGACGCTCGGCTTCATCCGACGTGGAGACCTCGGCCCGACCTTCGACCTGGCCCGCCTCCTCCTCGACGACTCCCACGATCTCATCCACAAGGCCGCCGGATGGATACTTCGAGAGGCCGGCAGGCGCGACCCTCGAAGCCTGAGGGATTTCCTCGCCCGCCACGCGTCCCGCATGCCCCGGACCATGCTCCGATACGCTATCGAGCGATTTCCCGATCTCGAGCGGCGCGAGTGGCTCGCGCGCGGCGCCCGCTGAACCGGGAGGACGAAACAAATGGTGCTCGAGCTTCGACCCGGCTGCGAATGTTGTGATCGGGATCTGCCACCCGATTCCCCGGACGCGCGAATCTGCTCCTTCGAGTGCACGTTCTGCGTCGATTGCGCCCGCAAGCTCCGCGGCGTCTGTCCGAATTGCGGCGGCGAGCTGGTTCATCGGCCCATCCGCCCCCCGAATCAGCTCGTTCGCCATCCGGCGTCGACCAAACGGATCCACAAGCCGGCGGGGTGCCGCGGGACGTGAGGAGCGGCCCCGAGGGCCGTTTGGAATAAATCCCCATTCCACCCGGTCTTTATCCCGTCATGGCGAAGCGTCGCACGAAGATCGTGCTGGCCGGCATCTCCGCCGCGGCCGGCGCCGCCGTGGCCGGCGGCTGTGCGCTGTCGGCGCCGCGGTGGCGCGGGCCGATCACGAATCACTTCGACGGGAAGCGATT
>DASXTI010000035.1:0-4414 GCA_036505535.1 Thermoanaerobaculia bacterium | reverse complement strand
CGCCCTGCGAGGCCGAGTCGAAGACGACCTGGATTCCGTTCTCCAGCTCGAACAAAACGTCCTCCTCCAGCTCGATTCCGCCGTCCGCCGCGGACGCCGTCCCGACCCTGGCCTGATGGTCCCAGCGGCGAAGCATGGGATGGTTGGGGTCGTTCTCCTCGATCGGCGGCGGATCGACTCCGGGCCGGAGCTCCAGCTCGACGGTCGAGCCGTCCGGGTGCACAGCGGCGATCCGGAACAGCAGGCCGGGCTCGCCGCGCAGCACGACCGCGTCGTTGACGAGCTCGATCCAATCCCCCGGGTGAAGGGCGCGGCGACCTTCCGCCGGGGCGGAGCCGAGTGTCGCCGTCGAGATCTCGAGATGGCGGATCGGGAAGGCGACGCTTCCGTTTTCCCGAGACCATTTGAAAGTGGGCGACCCCGACCGGCTCCCGCCATGGATCTCGACGCGATAGAGCTGGTTCTCGAGCCCGGTAAACCGCGACGAGTCGCCGCCGAGCCGCGCCTTCAGATGGCCGCGATGAGAAGGCTGCCAGATCCGTTTGAGAGCTTCCCAGGTCGGCCGGAATCCCTCGCGATCGGTCGAGGCGAGCCCGTCCGACGCGAAGAGCTTGACCTGCCAGACGACCTTCGCCCGCGTGGCCGTGTCCGGGCCGCCCAGAGCGACCTCGCGGATCCGATCGTCTTCGAGCCAGGTGATGTGGCGCTCCCAGACGTCGAGGTACGCGAGAAACAGGCCGCCCGGAAGCTCTTCGTCCCCTGCGACCGGAAAGTCCGGCTGGTGCCGGTATGTCGTGGCCGCTCGATCGTTTTCGCAAAGGATGCCGTCGACGTAATAGCGACCAGCTCCGAAGGCGAGGTCCGCGCCGGGCTTCGAGCGGCCGATTTCGAAACCGCAGTTTCCTACGGGTCCGCCGTCCTCCCCGATCAAGTCGGCCACCAGTTGCCGAAGAAAATGCAGAATGATCGACGACTCCTCGTTCGCGTCGGCATCGAGCGCCACCCGGCCCTGCTGCAGGAGGACGCGGCTGAAGTGCCGGAAGCGGTCGAACGAGTCGCGGCTGAAATCTCCCTTCACACGGTTCTCCTCGGCGGACTGCCTATTGGAGTCGGACCAGGATGATTTGGTCGCAGCTCCGGGGGGAGAGCCTAGCAAGAGACCTGCCGGATGGGACGGACTGTTACAATGATCGAGCCTCGTACGAACGGTCGTCCACGTTGGCCAACACAGGCAGAGGGAAGATGCGGAATCGATCCCGGACGTCAGGACCAACAAGATTTCAAGCGGGCGCCGCAAGGCGCCCGCTTCGTTTTGATATTCATTGAGCGCGAAATTCGGCTTTCGCGGGGACGCCATGGATTCCTTTTCCAAAGAGGATGACGAAGCTCTCGTCCACTCTCCGGAGCCCTGGAAGCAGGAAGGCCGCTACATTCGTGACGCGAGCGGCGCGATCGTCGTGCGGGGCAAGACCCTGGCCGACGCCCGGCGCATCGTCGCCGCGGTCAACGCCACGCGCGACATCCCGACCGAGGCGCTGGAGAATTGGCTCGTGCAGGACGTTTCCGATCCTCGAAAGCGTCCGGACCTCGAAGTCGATCTGGTCGGCGAGCCCGCTCCCTCTCCCTATGCCGTGATCCCGCCCGAACGCCGCAACGAGGAGCGGCGCCGGAAGGAGCGCCGTGCCGCCTTTGCCGCCGCCGATCCTCCTCCCCTCGTCTTCGACCGGAGGGTCATGGAGCGCCGGCTCGGGAAGCGGCGCAAGAGCTAAACGGGAGGATCGCGCGGCTACTTGCCGCCGATCGCGGCGGCGGACATCACGAGCGCCATCACCACCGCCAGGACCGCTACCGACACCGTGATCAGGATGATAAGCCACCGGTCCGGCTTGACCCGGTCTTGCTCGATGGCCCGGTTGACGACGTGGTAGCGCCAGGCGGCGATGACCGCCAGCAGCCCGCCGAAGACCATCATCGCTTCTCCCATCGGGACCGAGACGCCTCGGGCGGGCATCGGTACCCGGGACATCTGGCCGGAGAGCTCCCGAAGCCAGAGGCTGAACCGCGCGACGAGAAACCCGAGGCTTATGACGGCGATGCTGGTTCGGATCCACGCGAGGAAGGTCCGTTCGTTCGCGAGGTATTCCGCTCCCCGTGTCTCGTGAGGGACCCTCACTTCCGTCATTGCCCGGATTCTATCGGCGCCGCGGCGCTTTACGACGAAAGACGAACAAGTGCCATACGATAGGAGAAGCCGGTCGCCCATTCCGGAATAGGCTCTTAGAGCGAAGGGGAGAACATCATGAACTCCGGACCAAGTCGGTATTCCGAGGCCCTCTACGCGTTGATGCGATTCGTGGTCGGAGCGCTCTTCGCCTGTCACGGAGCGCAGAAGCTCTTCGGCGCGCTCGGGGGCCAGGTAGCCACGGACAAGCCCTTGATGCTCGTGGCGGGCATCATCGAGTTTGGCGGCGGCTTTCTGATGGCGGTCGGTCTTCTCACGCGCATCGCCGCCTTCGTCGCTGCCGGCGAGATGGCGGTGGCCTACTTCATGGTCCACGCTCCCCAGGGATTCTGGCCGATCGTGAACAAGGGGGAAATGGCAGTGTCGAACTGCTTCGTCTTCCTCTTCATCGGGGCGTACGGCGGCGGCCGTTACAGTCTGGATCATGCGATACGCGGCGCTAGAACCGCGTAGCCCCTTCTTCTTCTTCCTCGGGAAGTCGCGGCGGCTTCCATCGAAGCGATGAAGGAGGATGAGAAGGCGCAAAGCCTCCGGGAGCGCCGCGCTCCGCTCGAGATGGGCGGGGAGGAGTTCAGGGAGCTCGGACGCCGGTTGGTAGACCGGATCGCCGATTTCCTGGAGCGTCTTCCGACGCTTCCCGTGACTCCCGGCGAAACGCCGAGCGCCGTTCGCGCCCGGCTCGGTTCCGGCCCGGTCCCGGCGGAGGCGGCACCGTCGGCTCGATTGTTGGACGAGGCCGCGGATCTGCTGATCTCGCACTCCCTCTTCAACGGACATCCCCGTTTCTTCGGCTACATCACCGCTTCGGCCGCGCCGATCGGGGCGCTGGCGGACTTGCTGGCGGCCAGCGTCAATCCGAACGTGGGAGGCTGGATGCTGTCGCCGATGGCGAGCGAGATCGAAGCGCAGACCGTGCGGTGGATCGCCGAGCTGATCGGCTATCCCACCGACTGCGGCGGACTCCTCGTCAGCGGCGGCAACATGGCGAACTTCGTCGCCTTCCTGGCGGCGAGGCGGGCGAAAGCGGCGTGGGACATTCGCGCCGAGGGACTCCGGGAACGGCCGCAGTGGACGGTCTACGTCTCTCGCGAGACCCACACGTGGATCGAGAAGGCGGCGGACCTCTTCGGGCTCGGCACCAACGCCATCCGGTGGATCAAGACCGATCGAGAGTGCCGCCTCGACCTCGATGCGCTCGAGCGCCAGATCGCGCAGGATCGCCAGAGCGGCTTCGCGCCGCTGCTCGCGGTCGGAACCGCCGGGACCGTGGCGGTCGGCGCCGTCGATCCCCTTCCGGCAATCGCCGCGGTCTGCCGCCGACAGGGTCTCTGGTTTCACGTGGACGGAGCCTACGGAGCGCCCGCCGCGATGCTGCCGGAGGCTTCGGCAGACTTGAAGGGGCTTTCCGAAGCCGATTCGGTGGCCATCGATCCCCATAAGTGGCTGTACGCGCCGGTCGAGGCGGGCTGCACGCTCGTGCGAGACGCGCGTCGTTTGGAAGACGCCTTCACCTTTCATCCCGAGTATTACGTCTTGGAAGGCCCGGAAGAAGAGAAGCGGATCCACTTTCATCAGTGGGGTCCGCAGAATTCACGCGGATTTCGAGCGCTGAAGGTCTGGCTGGCGCTGCGGCAGGTAGGGCGCGACGGCTACGTTCGCATGATTCGCGACGACATCGCGCTCGCCAAGGCGCTGTTCGAGGCCTGCCGGGCCCGTCCGGATCTCGAAGCCGTCACGCAGAGCCTCAGCATCACGACGTTTCGATTCGTGCCGGAAGACCTGCGCGGGAGGCCCGACGCCCAGGATTACTTAGACGATCTCAACCGGGAGCTGCTCGACCGGCTTCAGGCCGGCGGGGAGGCGTACGCCTCGAACGCGGTCGTTAACGGCCGCTTCCTGCTCCGGGCGTGCATCGTCAATTTCCGCACGAGGCTCGCGGACGTCGAGGCTTTGCCCGAGATCGTCGCGCGGCTCGGAAGAGAAATCGACTCCTCCATGCGCCCGAGCCCCCTGCGGCCCGGCGGAGAGCGTGATAAGGCGAAGGGTCAGGCGCGCTGACGCCCGAAGAATGAGGTCACGATGCTTTTGCGTCTGTTCCCAGCTGGAATCGGATGTCTCTTTGCCGTCATCCTCTTCGGAGTCGCCGGGACCGTCTTCTGGATTTGGGCGCTC
>DASXTI010000034.1:0-17189 GCA_036505535.1 Thermoanaerobaculia bacterium | reverse complement strand
GGACTCCGTCATCATCCTGGTCAATCCGGTCGTTCTGGACAGCTCGGGAGAACAGAGGGAAGAGGAGGGATGTCTGTCGGTTCCCGATCTCGCCGAAAGAGTGATACGCCCGGCCCGAGTCCGCGTTCGCGCCCAGGATCTATCCGGAGAAGCGAGGGAGATCGAGGCGACGGACCTGCTCGCGCGCGCCCTGTGTCACGAAATGGATCACTTGAACGGCATGCTCTTCGTCGACCGTCTCCGGGGATTGAAGCGGGAGCTGAGCTGGCGAAAGATTCACCGCCAGAAGGAAAAGGGGATCTGGTGAGCTTGAAGCTCTTCAACACGATGGGCCGCCGATTGGTCGAGTTTTCGCCGCTCGAGAAGGGGCACCCCCGCCTGTACACCTGCGGGCCGACGGTCTACAACGTGGTCCACATCGGCAACCTCCGCACGTTCCTCTTCGAAGACGTGCTGCGGCGCCATCTCCTTGCCAAGGGTCTCCGCGTCACGCAGATCATGAACCTGACCGATGTCGACGACAAGACCATCCGGGGATCCGCGGAAGCGGGCATCTCACTCGCCGACTTCACGGCGCGATACACCGACACCTTTTTCCGTGACATCGACCGCCTGGGACTACAGCGCGCGGAGCGCTACCCGCGTGCGACCGATCACATTCCGGAGATGCAGGAGCTCACCGCGAAGCTCATCGAGCGCGGCAACGCTTACGAGTCGGAGGGCTCGGTCTACTTTCGCATCGCGACGTTCCCGGACTACGGAAAGCTCTCGGGCATCGATTTAACGAAGGCCCGGCGCGGCGAGCGCGTGGCCGACGACGAATACGAGAAAGAGGACGTCAAGGACTTCGTTCTCTGGAAGGCCGAGAAGCCGGGTGAGCCGGCCTGGCCCTCGCAATGGGGCCGGGGGCGTCCCGGCTGGCACATCGAGTGTTCGGCGATGAGCATGAAGTATCTGGGGAACCACTTCGACATCCACACCGGTGCGGTCGACAACATTTTCCCGCATCACGAGAACGAGATCGCGCAGAGCGAGGCGGCAACCGGGGGGCCCTTCGTCGACATCTGGATTCACGCCGAGCACCTGATCGTCGAAGGGGAAAAGATGGCGAAGTCGAAGGGCAACTTCCTCACCCTCGACGATGTGCTGGAGCGCCGCGACGACGCGACGGCGGTGCGGTACCTGCTGCTGTCGGTGCCCTACCGGAAGAAGCTCAACTTTACCTGGGAGGCTCTGGCGGGAGCCGCGGCGGCGGTCGACCGGATTCGGTCGGCGGCGGTCCGGATCGACGAGGTCGCCAGCCAGGGCAGCCAGAAGAGCGGGGCATTTCCGGCGAGCGTGCGGACCGAGAAGTTCCTCGCCGACTTCACCGAAGCCATGGATGACGATCTCAACACCTCCGAAGCGCTCGGGGCCATCTTTCCCTACCTGCGCGAGATAAACGCGGCGATCGACGAAGGGACGCTCGACGCCGACGGCGCGGCCACAGCCGCAGCGGGTCTCCGCAAGGCAGACGGCATTCTGGGATTGCTTCCCGCCCGCCCGGAGGAGCTCCCCGCCGAGATCGAGGCCCAGATCGAGGCCCGCAACGCCGCCCGCAAGCGCAAAGACTTCGCCGAGGCCGACCGGATCCGGGAGGATCTTGGCCGCAGAGGTATCGTTCTCGAAGACGGTCCGGCGGGCACGAGGTGGAAAAAGAAGTAGCATCTCCTCGTGATTGGCGCCGTTCTGTTCCTCGGCGCGGCCCTGGCGGCGGGCGCCAAGCCCTCGCCGGTTCCGGGAAGTCTGCCGAAATTCGAGGCCGCGATCACGAAGCTGCAGGCACGCTATCCTCCTGGTCCCACGAATTCCGTCGCTCTGGACCTCGAAGGGCTGTCGGCCGAGCTCGGCATCGACCTGGCCCCTCCGCTCCCCTCGCGCCGTCATCCGTCGCGGGTCACACGCCAGAGGATCCAGCGGGTCGCGGCGGGCGCCTTCGCAACCTGTCAGGTCGAATCCGCAGGCGAAACGATCGATGAGCCTCCAGATCTTCTTCGCCAATTCCTGGCCGCGAACGCCCAGACTCTCGAAAGGATCGTGGAACGGCTCTCGAGCGGCGAGCCGCCGCGATGGGAGCTCGACGTAAGAAGAGGCGGACGCGCCCCCGAGCCCAATCGCATGGGTCAGCTTGCGCTCCAACGCCTCCTCGCGGCGAAGGCCCTCGTGGACGCGAGGGAGGGTCGATTCGAGGAAGCCTCCCGGGTGCTCGAGGCCTCATGGAGCCTGAATCAGTCCTTGATGGGACGGCCGGAGCTGGCCTCTTACATCGTCGCCGTCGGCGTCGCGAGACTGCAGGCGGGGGCATGGAGGAAGATCGTTTATGCCCCGGAGACCTGGCTCGATCGCCTTCGCTTCGAGGGACTCCGCGCCGCGCTGATCGCGGCCTTCCGCGACGCCAGCGTTTTCTTCCTCGTCGGCGAGAAGCGAAGCGCCCACCGGCCGCCGGAGATTGCGGCTTTCTTGAACGAGATGAAGCGCGTCGGCGCCGCCCTGGAGCGACAGGATCCTTGCGGTTTCAGCCGGCAGGAAGCAAGGCGCGTCTGGAAGCCTCTCCGCGCGGACATCACGGCGCCCAATTTGATCTCCACGAGCCGGCGTCTGTTCCGCCTTCTCATCGAGGCGGAGCTGACCGTCAAGCTCATGGAAGTCCGGAACGCGAGAAGGGACGGGCGGTGGCCGGAAAAGCTGCCGGACACGGAGTCGCATGTCTGTCCCGGCTCCGCGTGGAGCTACCGGGTGGCCGGCGACGGGAGCATGACCGTCTCCTTCGGCGGCCGTCTTGCCGAGTGGCCCGACGAGCCGGGATTAAAGATGCCTCTCGCGTTCACGCTGGGGATCGGATCCCTCGAAGTCGGCGCGCGGCCTTGACTCTCCGGCGCGGCCGGCATAGCCTGACGATCCGATGCTTGGAGCTCTTCGTCCGACGATTCCGTGGTGGTGGCAGGAGATAACCCGGTAGGGCGCGAGAGTGCCCTGCCGGCGACTTTTGGGCGGGGCGAAGCAAACAAGAACGATAACGGAGACCCCCGGCCCGAAAGGGCTCGGGGGTTTTGATTTTCATGGAGCGAATTCTTCCCATTCCGGCCTACATCGCGTCGCTGGCGCCCAGGAATGTTGCGGACGCGAGGCGGTTGCTGGCGCTGGTGCCGCCCGAGGCGAACGCGCTCGAGTACCGGCTCGATCTCTCCGAAGAGGCGATGGAGCCGGCTGCGGTGCTCGAGCTCGACCTCCGGCCGGCAATCCTGACGTACCGGTCGCTCCGCGAGGGGGGAGGCTTCCAGGGGTCGATCGAGGAGTACCGGCGGTTCGTGACGGAAGCCTATCGCTCCGGAGGCACCGTCGACGTCGAGCACGCGAGCGGACTGCTCGGGGATCCGGATGAGCTTCCCGACCGGCGGCGTACCATTGCATCTCTTCACTCGCCGTTCTCGCTTCCCGAGGACTGGGCGGCTCGCCTGTCGGCGATGGTCGCGACCGGCGCCCGAGCGGCCAAGCTGGTCGCCGGGGCGGCCGACCTGAAAGCGAGTCTCGCGATCGCGGAGATCCAGAAACGACAAGGAGACGCGTGCGTGGCGGCCTTCCCGATGGGGCCCGCGAGCCCTCCGGGCCGCGTCCTGTCCGCGCTCTTCGGAGCAGCGCTCGTCTACGGCTCCATCGAGCGCGAAACGGCCGCCGGGCAGATTGCGATCCGAGATCTGCTCGGCGTCTATGAAGTTCAGGAGAATCGACAGCCGGAGTCTCTCTTCGGCATCATCGGCGAAAACCCGTCGCGCTCGCTGTCGCCCCTCCTCCACAACGCGCTCTTTCGGGCGCGGGGGCTGCCTTTTCTCTATCTGCCTCTCCCGGTATCGGACTTCGAGCGCGAGGCGCCGCATCGGGTCAGCTTCGATCCGCCTTTCCGCGGATTCTCCGTCACGCAGCCCTGGAAGTTGCAGGCCGCGCAGGCGGGCGTTCCCTCAGAAGACGTCGCGATGACTCGAGCCGCCAATACCCTCGTCTTCGAGCGCGGCCGCTGGCGCGCGGAGAACACCGACGTGGACGGCATCTTCGATACGCTCGCCGACCACGACACCGGCGAGGGAAGGAGCGCCATCGTTCTCGGCGCGGGAGGCGCCGCTCGGGCGGCCGTGGTGGCCGCCAAACGGCTCGGATATGAGGTCGCCGTGGCGGCGCGGCGGGATGAGGAGGCCGACCGGCTCGCGGCGGCGCTTCGCGTGGATTCGATGGCATGGGGCGACGTGGAGCAGAGCGAGGCCGATCTCTACGTGAATGCGACATCGGCGGGTTGGAGCGACGGCGAGTCTTCCCCCATACCCTCACGGGTTCTCGAAGGGCGCCCCCTGGTGTTCGATTTCGTCTATCGGCGCGACGGCGCCGAAACAGCGACGATTCAGGCCGCCCGAGCCGCCGGTTGTCCGACGATCGATGGGCTGCGGATGTTTGCGGCGCAGGCCGTCCGGCAGGCCCAGCTCTTCGGCGCGGACGGCGTCTCCGTGGGGGAGGTCATGGGAATCCTCGGCGCGGGCGTTCAGCGATGACCGCGCGTGAAGCGGAGCGCCGCGACTTCTTGATGCGGGCGAGCGCCGGGACTTGTGTGCCGGTCGCGCGGACTTTTCCCTCCGATTGCCTCACTCCCGTGATGCTCCTCAAGCGGATGCGCGCCTCCGGGGAAGAGTCGTTTCTCCTCGAGAGTGTCGAGGGAGGCGAGGCGGTCGCGCGCTACACGTTCCTGGGTACCGCTCCTTCCGGGAGGCTCGTCGTCCGCGGCGACGAGACGATGCTCGAGCGGAGCGGAAAGAGGAATCGATGCGAAGGCGCGCCAATGTCGGTGTTGGAGCGCCTCGTTCGAAAAGAGGGGTTTGCCGCTGACCCGGACCTGCCGCCTCTGGTTTGCGGGGCTGTCGGCTATCTCTCTTATGACGCCGTGCGTCTGCTCGAGCGGATCCCGGATCGCCATCCGCGTGAGAGCGAGATGCCGGATGCGCTCTTTCTCGTCTACGACGCGATCGTCGCCTTCGATCATCCGCGCCAGCGCCTTCTGCTTCTAACGACGATCGAGGGGACCGAAGAGACCGAAGTGGAGGGGAGGGTCGATGAGGCCATCGCGAGGCTCGACGGGCTCGAATGTTTCCTGACCGCTCCGGATCCGCCGCGCGCCCGCGCCGGACGGGAGAACCCCCGGTTCACGCCTCTCATGGCGAGGGAGCGGTTTCTCGATGCGGTCGCGAAGGCAAGGGAGGCGATCGCCGCCGGCGAGATCTACCAGGCCGTCCTCTCGCAGCGGTGGACGGCGCGGCTGGACATCGATCCCTTCGACGTCTATCGCGCGTTGCGAGCGCTCAATCCATCCCCCTACCTCTTTTACCTGGAGACACGGGAGGGGATCCTTCTCGGCTCATCGCCGGAGATGCTCGTCCGCTGCCGGGGAAGGAGCGTCGAGACGCGGCCGATTGCCGGCACGGCTCCCCGCGGCCGCACGACCGACGAGGATGCGGCGCTGGCGGCCGCGTTGCTGGCCGACCCGAAGGAGCGCGCCGAGCACGTCATGCTCGTGGATCTGGCTCGCAACGATCTCGGCCGTGTGTGCGAGGTCGGGAGCGTTCGTGTGCCGCGCTACGGCGCGGTCGAGAAGTTCTCGCACGTTCAGCATCTCGTCTCGGAGGTTCGGGGAACGCTCGCGTCGGGACGCAGCGCCGCGGACGTGCTGGCCGCATGCTTTCCGGCGGGAACGCTCACGGGAGCGCCGAAGATTCGCGCGATGGAGCTGATCGACGAGCTCGAGGCGGCGCGGCGCGGCGTCTACGGCGGCGCCGTCGGGTATCTCGACGCCGCGGGCAACTGCGACATGGCGATCGCCATTCGGATGGCCGTCGTCGAGAACGGCCTCTGCCGTGTCCAGGCAGGCGCGGGCATCGTGGCCGATTCCGTCGCCGAGAAGGAATACCGGGAAGCGGAGGCGAAGGCCGAGGCGCTCTTCCGAGCCGTCGCGCTCGCGAGGGAATGGGTCGCGGAAGGGCGACTGCCATGATCTTCGTCGTCGACAACTACGACTCCTTCACGTACAACCTCGTGCAGGCCCTGGGCAAGCTCGACCCGGACATTGTCGTCGCGCGCAATGACCGATTTGAGCCCGAGGAGGTCCTCTCGCGCGGGCCCCGCGCGATCGTGATCTCGCCCGGTCCAGGCCGTCCGGAAAACGCCGGCCGCTCGATCGCGATGATCGCGGCCGCCGAGCGAGCGGGCGTCCCGCTTCTGGGCGTGTGTCTGGGCCATCAGGCGATCGCGGCGCTTCATGGAGGAATCGTCGAACGGGCGCCCGCGCCGCGGCACGGGAAGAGCTCGCGGGTCATCCACGACGGGTCGCGGCTCTTCCATGGGCTGCCCAGCCCTTTCCAAGCGGGGCGATACCATTCCCTCGTCGTCCGAGAAGAGGGGCTCCCGGCAGAGCTGACCGTGACCGCGAAGAGCGAGGATGCCCTCGTCATGGCGCTCGCCCACCGCTCGAAGCCCGTCTTTGGAGTGCAGTTTCATCCCGAGTCGGTCTTGACGCCGGATGGCGAGAGGCTCCTGGCCAACTTCGTGGGAGCCCTCCCATGACGCCCAACGTCGCCGAGGCCCTCAAGGTGGTGGCGGCGCGCAAGCCCCTTCCGCGCCCTCTCGCCGAGGCCGCCTTCGGCGACCTGATGGACGGCCAGGCGACCGAGGCGCAGAAGGGGGCCATTCTGCTGGGCATCGCGACGCGCGGCGAGACGGCGGACGAGATCGCGGGCGCCGTCGCCGCCCTGCGCGCCCGCATGCGCCGTGTCCAGAGCCGACGCGCGCCGGTGCTCGACACGTGTGGGCCGGGAGGCCTCGGCCGCGACCTTTTCAATCTCTCCACGGCGGCGGCGATCGTGGCCGCGGGAGCGGGAGCGGCCGTGGCGAAGCACGGGAATCGCTCGATCTCCTCTCGAGTCGGGTCGGCGGACGTCCTCGAGGCGAGCGGCGTCGTCGTGGATCTCGATCCGGATCGGGCGGGGCGGATCCTGGACGAGGTCGGGCTCGTCTTCCTGTTCGCGCCGGTTTTTCATCCCGCGATGAAAGAGCTGGGAACGGTGCGCCGCGAGCTCGGAATCCGCACGATCTTCAACGCCCTGGGGCCGTTGGCGAACCCGGCCGGCGCCACGCGGCAGCTGATCGGGGTCGGAAGGGCCGAGCTCGTTTCACTCCTCGCCGACGCGCTGGCCTCGCTCGGCAGCGAGCGGGCGATCGTGTTCCACTCGGAGAACGGTCTCGACGAGCTGACGCCCGGAGTGCCGGCAAGCGGCGTCGAAGTGCGAGACGGCTGGACCCGTCCCTGGAGATACGAGCCGGGCGAGCTGACGCAGAAGCCCGTGGCGCTCGAGGAGCTGGCGGGCGGCGACGCGAAGGGAAACGCCGCGATGCTGTCCCGGCTGCTCGAAGGGGAGCCTGGCGCGCGCCGCGAGGCGGTCATGTTGAACGCCGCCGTGGCGCTCGTTGTGGAGGGACGCGCCGGAGACATCCACGAGGGTTACGAACGGGGTCGGGCCTCGGTCGACAGCGGGGCCGCGGCTCGGGTCTTCGAGCGGCTGCGCGACGGGTCGGGAATGTGATGAGCGACATCCTGAACCGCATTCTGGCGGACAAACGAGCGCGCCTGTCGCGCGGCGAGTATGCCGCGTCGGGACCGGCCCCACGGCCGAGCGATGGGAGCCGGTTCGTCGCATCGCTTCGAGAACCGGGAACGCGAATCATCGCCGAGTTCAAGGCGAAGTCGCCGTCGGCGGGGGAGATCGTGGCCGGAGCCGACGGGAAAGTCGAGACATACGCCCTCGCGTACCGTCGCGGCCATGCGGCCGCGATCTCGGTAGTGACGGAGGAGGACCACTTCGGCGGCAAGCCCGAGTGGCTTCCTCGGGCCAAGAGCATGTCGGGACTTCCCGTTCTGATGAAGGACTTCTTCGTTTCGGAGAGGCAGCTCGATTTCGCGGTCTCCCTGGGAGCGGACGCGGCGCTCCTGATCGTTCGGGCGTTGACGGATGAGGAGCTCGCGAGCCTGCGGCGGGGCGCGCGAGAGCGCAACCTGGCTGCGGTCGTCGAGGCGCACGGCGCCGACGAGATTCCTCGCGCCCACGCGGTCCTACCCGATGTGCTCGCCGTCAACGCCCGCGACCTGGCGAGCTTCGAGACCGATCTGGAGTCTCTGGAGGCGCTCGCCGCGCGGATCCCGGCGGGCCCCCTCCGGCTGGCCGAGAGCGGAATCCGGACGCGGGCCGACATCGTTCGTCTTCGGGCGGCGGGCTACGAGGCGTTTCTGGTGGGAGAGACGCTGCTGAAGGCGGAGGATCCGGAGGACGAGCTCCGGGAGCTGCGATCGTGACGGCCGTGAAGATCTGCGGCCTGACGCGCTCCTCGGATGTCGAGCTCGCCTGCGCGCTCGGAGCGGCGTACGTCGGATTCAACTTCTCCACGCGCTCGCCGCGACGGGTCACGGTGGAGGCGGGACGCAGGCTCGCCGATGCGACACTCTCTCACGTCCTCCGCGTCGGAGTCTTCGTGGAGGAAAGCTACGAGGCGATGGCGGAAGCGGCCGACGCCGCCCGGCTCGACCTCGTGCAGATCCACCGCAACCTTCGCGAGGAGGACCTCCGCCGCGCGCCGCGGCCGGTTCTCGCGGTGGCCGCGGTCGACGGGGTGATGGTCGAGGCGCCGGAGGAGTTGCTGCCGCGTTGTCGCGCGGTTCTTTTCGATTCGAATGCGGGCGGAAGAAGCGGAGGCACCGGCGCGCCTTTCGACTGGAGCGTGCTCGAGCAGAGGCGCTGGCCAGTGCCGGTGTTTCTCGCGGGAGGTCTCGGCCCCGCCAATGTCGGCGAAGTGATCCGCCGGTTGCGGCCCGCGGCCGTCGACGTCGCCTCGGGTGTGGAGAGATCGCCCGGAATCAAGGATCCGGAGCGGATGGAGCGGTTCTTTGCCGCGGTCCGGGAGGCCGATCGTGAAGCGTCGTAAGCGGAAGGGCTACTTCGGCGAGTACGGAGGCCGCTTCGCGCCCGAGACGCTTATGGCACCCCTGGAAGAGCTCGAGAAGGCGTTCGAAAAATGGCGCCGCGACCGCCGATTTCGACAAGAGCTCGACGAGCTGCTTCACAGCTATGCGGGCCGCCCGACGCCGCTCACCTTCGCCCGCCGGCTCGGCGAGCACCACAAAGGGGCGAAGATCGCCTTGAAGCGCGAGGACCTCGTTCACACCGGCGCTCACAAGCTCAACAACGCCCTCGGGCAGGTGCTTCTCGCCAGAAGGATGGGCAAGAGCCGCGTCGTGGCGGAGACGGGAGCGGGACAGCACGGGGTCGCGACGGCCGCCGCCGCGGCGAGGCTCGGAGTTCCCTGCCGCGTTTACATGGGGGTCACCGACATGGCGCGGCAGTCCCCGAACGTCTCCCGGATGCGGCTTCTCGGCGCCGAGGTCGTCGGCGTCGACGCCGGCTCGCGCACGCTCAAGGACGCGATCAACGAGGCGATGCGCGACTGGACCGAAAATGTCGCGACGACGCACTACGTCTTAGGCTCGGCCCTCGGCCCCCACCCGTATCCCTCGATCGTCCGTGAGTTCCAGTCGGTCATCGGGCGGGAGGCGCGCGTTCAGTTTCGCAAGCTCGCCGGGCGCGATCCGCGGGCCGCGGTGGCCTGCGTCGGCGGCGGTTCCAACGCGATCGGGCTCTTCTCGGCGTATCTGAATTCGCCCGTCCGGCTCTACGGCGTAGAAGCCGGCGGGCGCGGCACGGGACCCGGCGAGCACGCGGCGCGGTTCGCCGGCGGCGCCGTGGGGGTGCTCCACGGGACGCGGACGATGCTGCTGCAGGACGAGGCCGGGCAAACGCTCCCGACGCACTCGGTTTCGGCGGGTCTCGATTACCCGGCGGTGGGCCCGGAGCACTCCTACCTGCACGACACGGGCCGGGTGACGTACGTGAAGGTCTCGGATGAGGAAGCGCTCGATGCCTTTGCGCTGCTCTGCGAGACCGAAGGCATCCTCCCCGCTCTCGAATCGGCGCACGCCGTCGCATTTGCGGGGCAACTCGCGAAGACGCTGCCGCGGTCGGCCTGGATCCTGGTGAATCTCTCGGGCCGCGGCGACAAGGATCTCGACGAGTATCTTCGCGTTCGCGCGAGCGCAAACGCGTGACGCGCCTCGCCGGCGTCTTCGACCGGGCGCATCGGGAGAATCGGGCGGCCTTCATCGCCTACCTGACGGCCGGTGATCCTTCGCCGGATGCGACCGTCGGCCTCGCCCGAGCGCTCGAGAGGTCGGGCGCGGACATTCTGGAGCTCGGCGTTCCATTCTCCGACCCGATCGCCGACGGCCCGGTCCTCCAGCGGGCCGCCTCCCGCGCCCTGGCGGCGGGAACGACTCTGGAGGCCGTGTTCTCGATCGCCCGCCGCATCCGCGAGGAGACCAGGCTGGCGCTCATCCTCTTCTCTTATCTGAATCCGATCGCGCGCCTGGGCGTGGCGCGCGCCGCCCGGGAGGCTCGCCTCGCCGGCTTCGACGGCGCGCTTCTGACCGACCTCCCTCCCGAGGAGGCGCCGCCGATCCATCCCGCTTTCCGCCACGCGGGACTCGATACGATCTTTCTCGTCTCCCCGACCTCGACCCTCTTGCGCATGAACGCGGCCGTGCGACTGTCGAGCGGATTCCTCTACGTCGTCTCCCGGGCGGGGACCACCGGCGCCCGCGCTCGGTTGCCGAAGGATCTGCCCGAGACCATTTCGCGCGCGCGAAGAGCGGCCGGCTCTCTTCCCGTCGCGATCGGGTTCGGCATTTCGACAGCGGAGACGGCGCGCCAGGCGGCTCGACTCGCCGACGGCGTCGTCGTCGGGTCGGCTCTCGTCCGCGCCGCCGAAGAGGCCGGGGAGAGGCGTGAGCAAGCCGTCGAGACGCTCGCGCGCGGCCTCGCGCGCGCCTGCCGGCGAACCACGGCCCGCTGATCGGCGCCGAGCGCGGAGCGCTTCGACGGGAACGCCGGGGCTCCTCCGGCATCCGTTCGGGGAAGATGCTTCAAAATGGCCCGCCATGCGGACCGAAGGGGAGTGTCTCAAGCTTCTCCGCCGCGCGGATCTGCCGAAGGAGACGCTCGAAGAGATCCTGGCGGACCGGCAGGCCCGTAAGTTTCACGCCGTGCGGATGGCGCTCGCCGCGCATCCGCGAACCCCCCGCGGCGATGCGCTCGCGCTCGTCGCGACGCTCTTCTGGCGTGATCTGGCGCACCTATCGGCGGACTCCAGAGTGCATCCGGCGATCCGGCGGGCGGCCGATCAGGACCTCTTGCGCCGGCTCCCGGAAATGGCGATCGCCGAAAGGGTCGACCTCGCCCGAAACGTCGGTCGGGGCACGCTCCTCCATCTGCGGCTCGATCCCGACCCCCGGGTTCTGGCCTCGGTCCTGGAGAACCGGTTTACGACGGAGCCGGACGTCATCCAGGCGGCGGCTCAGCCCTCGGCCTCCCGGGAGGTCCTGGCCTTGATCGCGGAACACCCGGTCTGGAGCCTGCGGTCCGACGTCCGGAGCGCCGTTCTCCGGAACCCGAGACTGCCGGCGCCTCTGGCTCTTTCCCTTCTGACCCGGGCCAGCCTCGCGGATCTCCGGGGCTTGCGGGATTCGCCCCGTTCCTCGACCCTGCTCAAGGCCTGCGCGGAAAGAGTCCTTGCGCAGCGGAACATCGAGGGCTAGGATCAAAAGCCACCAATTCACGGGAGACGGGCATGGGAGAGAAACCGATCCTCACGTTCGGAGAGGAACTCCGCCGCGAAAGGCTCATTCGCGAGGTCTCCCTCGAAGAAATTTCAGGCGCGACCAAGATCTCGATCCGGCTTCTCAGCGCGCTCGAAGCGAGCGACCTCGCGAAGCTGCCGGCTCCGGTTTTCACGCGAGGTTTCATCCGCGCCTACTCGCGACACCTCGGCTTGGATCCGGACGAAATGGTCAATGCTTATCTGGCGGATCTCGCGCCCGAGAAGGTTCGTGACGCGGTGTCGCCGAAGAAGGGGCGTCTCCGTTCGCGGTTTCTGCGCGGCCGCCGCGGAGCGGCCGGCACCATCGTTGTCAGCGTCACGGCGATTCTCGTGCTTCTCGGCCTGATCGCCCGGCCGCAGCGACACAGCGGATCCACGATGTCGGTTGCCGTGCGTCACGTTGCTCCCGTCAGCTTCAAGAACGTCGCTGTGTCTCCCGGGCCCGCGCCGGCCATCCAGGATCCGATTCCGAGCGTCCCCGCGCCGGAGAGAACGACGGGGGGCGTCTCTCTCATCCTCGAGTTCGAGCAGGACTCCTGGACGGAGCTCTCCGCGGATGGTCAGCCGATCTTCACGGGTCTCTTGCGTCGCGGTGCGAAACGCGAATTCGAAGCTCGCGAGGAATTTCGTCTGACTCTGGGAAACGCCGGCGGTGTGCGGGTCACGGTCGACGGACATGCCCTCGAGCCTCTTGGCGGTGCGGGCCAGGTCGTCCGAAACCTGCCTCTCCCGGCGCGCTCCACGGTGAGCTGAGTTAGACCGCTCCCTCCCTTGGCCGATCCCCCGATAACAGCCGAGCCACAGGACCTCGTCACACTCGTCCGGTCTCCGGAAGCGCCGCGAGATCTCCGTCTGTTCGCGGCGAGGGGGCTCCTCCCGCTCGGTCGTGATGACCGGCTCCGCGCCGTGCTCGCCGTGGTCGAGGACCTCGATCCGGACGTGGGCACTCCGGCGCTGGAGACCCTCCGAAACGTCCCGCCAGATGACCTGGCACGATTTCTGGACGAGGCCGAGCCGACCGAGGATGAGCTCGACGCCATCAGCCGCTACAGCGAGGATTCCTTCGTTCTGGAACGGGTCATACGCAACCGCCAGGTCGGGGATGACACCCTGCTGCGCCTGGCCGGTTCGGTCACGGGAGCGCCCCAGGAGGCGCTGATCGTCAATCAGGTCCGACTGCTCAAACAGCCGGCCTTGATCGATGCGCTCCTCGCCAATCCCGACCTCACGGTCGACGGACGGCGGCGCTTGCTCGAGCTGCGCGAAGAGTTCTTCGAGAAGGAGGAGAGGCGGCGCGACCAGGAGCGGGTCCGGCGCGAAGAGGAGGAACGCCGCCTGCGCCAGGAGGCGGAGGGAATCGTCTTCGATGAGGCCGCGACCGCGGTCCCGCTGCCGCCGCCCCTGGCCGAAGATGAGATGAGTGCGGAGGCCGGCGCCGCGGCCGACACGGCCAACCTCGCGGCGGTCTATCGGCGCATCGCGGTCATGACCGTCAAGGAAAAGCTCGAAGTCGCGCAGAAGGGAACCAAGGAGGAGCGGCGGATCTTGATCGCCGACGCCAACAAGCTCGTCAGCCTCGCCGTCTTGAATTGCGAGGCTCTGGGTCCGGCCGAGGTGGAGTCGTTCTGCACGATGCGGCACATCCACACGGAGGTCTTTCAGGAGATCGCTGCGGCGCGGGAGTGGATCAAACGGCCGAAGATTCAGCTCGCGCTCGTCAACAATCCCGCGGTGCCGATCAACATCACGCTGCCCCTCGTCAAATATCTCGGCTCGCGCGACCTGCGCAACGTCGCGCGGGATCGCAACCTGCCCGAGGGCGTCCGGTCGGCGGCCCGCAAGATCCTCTTCGACAAGACGTCGTAAAGCCCCACGTTTCTCGATGCGGGCGCCCGTTTCGCCTCGAGACGCTTGCCGGAGAGCGGCCTTTTTCATATGTTAACCTCTGCTGCAAAAATCCGCTGCGCGGTCGAGGTTGCGACAGAATGCCGCGAGACGTTGACTATTATGGGCTTCTCGGTGTGACGCGGGATGCGACCGCGGTTGAGATTCGCGAGCGCTTTCGGACGCTCGCGCGCGCAGCCCATCCCGATCGGGCGCCGGCCGGAAAGAAATCCGAAGCGGAAGCGAAGTTTCAGGAGCTGACCGAGGCGGTCAACGTGCTCACGAGTCCCGAAAGGCGCAGGGCCTATGACTTCGATCGCGCGGCGGGAGCCGGCGCCGCCGACGCGGACCCCGTCGCGCAAAACTATCTCGGCCAGGGAATCGCCGCCTACAAGGAGAAGCGCTACGCCGAAGCCGCCGGGAACTTCGGTCTGGCCGTGCATCGGAACCCCAAGGACGTCAAGGCGCAACACTACCTGGGCCTCGCCTCGGCCCGGGCCGGCGACGCTCGGGCCGCCGTGAAGGCGATCGAGGCGGCCGTCGCGCTCGAGCCCCACAACGGAAGCCTGCTCAAGGACGCCGGCGCCATCTTTCGCCAGGCGGGCCTGCTGCTGAAAGCCGAAAAGGCGTACCAGGAAGCGCTGCGGTGGGACCCCTCGTCGGGAGAGGCGCGCAAGGCCCTGGAAGAGATTCGCGTTCAGCGGGCGAAGGGATAGACGCGGCGGGACGATGGCAATCGAAGCGTACGGACTGACCGATGTCGGCAAGAAGCGCAAGCACAACGAGGACGCGTATGCGCTCGACGTGGCCGAAGGTCTCTTCATCGTCGCGGATGGGATGGGCGGCCACGCGGCGGGCGAAGTCGCCGCGAAGATCACGGTCGAGACGATCGGAGAGTTCATCGCGGCCACGCGGCAGAAGGAAGAGGCGACCTGGCCCTTCCGCTACAACCACGAGCTCAACTTCAACGGCAATCGGCTCGCCATCGCGATCGAGAAGGCGAACGAGCGCGTCATGTCGGCGGTCGCCGCGCAGCCCTGGCTCAAGGGTATGGGGACGACGGTGGTCGCCGGCCTTCTCAATGAAAAGATCCTCTCCCTCGCGCACGTGGGCGACAGCCGCGCTTACCGCTACCGCGGCGGCGAGCTCTCGCGTTTGACCGACGACCACTCGTGGGTTCACGAGCAGGTCAGCGCCGGCATCTTGACCGAGGAAGAGGCAAAGACGCATCCCTTGAAGAACGTCGTGACGCGGGCGCTCGGCGGAGGCCCTTCGGTCTCTCCGGACTTGCGCGAGATGGAGTTCTCCCCCGGGGACGCGTTTCTCTTTTGTTCGGACGGCTTGACGACGATGCTCTCCGACGAAGAGATCCGGGACTCGGTCGCCGCGGACGAGAAGAGGGACGCCCAGACGCTCTGCCAGGACTTGGTCGACCTCGCCAACGAGAAGGGGGGCGTCGACAACATCACGGTCGTTTTCGTCCGAATCACCGACTCTCCCGCCGCCGCGAAGTAGCCTCTCGCGACGAGCTGGCGGGTCCGGCGCCAACGTCCCTGCGCCGAAATCCGTATAACGGTTTGACGCGTTAGCGCCCGAGGACTACCCTCAGGGAAATGAAAACGGCTCGTCTTCCCGGCCTCCCGCTCACCCGGGTCGTTCTCGCATGCGCTGCGGGCCTGGCCGCCGCCGGGGCTTTCGCGGCGCAGGACCGGGCAGAAGAGCTTTCCCGCCGTCTCTCGTGGATCCAGAGCCCCTATCACCGCTTCGGTCCGCCTCAGACGCTGGTGCCGGGGCGCGCCGTCCTCCGCGACGAGACGGATGACCCGGCGCTCGCCTCTCTTCTTTCCGCCGAGCTGCGGCGGCTCTTCGCCGAGCTCTACGGACGAGAGGGCTGGCGTGTCCCCTTTGCCGACGGTCAGCCGATCGGCATCTACCTCGCGCGGCGCGAGGCGGAAGGAGTACGACAGATCGCGGCGCGGTCGGTGGAAGAAGGAAGGCTCGTCTCGCCGGCCCTTCTCCTCGACGGGACGGGCTTGACGACGGGAGAGATCGTTCGCGAGGTCAGCCGTCAGATCGCGCTCGCCACTCTCGAAGGATACGGAGCGAGGGAAGACACGTTTCTCTTGCCGGCCGTGGCATCCTTCCTCGCGGGCGCCGGGAGCGATTCGGGCGGCGAGGATCTCGCGATTCTGACCGCCGCGTCGGCCCTGGATCTTCGCCGGTATCCGACGGCGCTCGGTCCGCTCTGGGTCGCCGAGATGGCCCGCGCGGCCGGAGGCGTCGGCTTCCTCCGGCTCGTATGGGAGCGGGCGGGCGACACGGGGGAGGCGCCGATGCCGCTTCTCCTCCGCATGTTCGCCGAGGCGTCCGGCGAATCCGGGCAGGCGGCTCTCCTTCGCTGCGCAGCGCGCCTCTACGTCTCCCTCGAGCCCGAGGCGGCGCCGTCCCGGCTCCGCCTCCTCGATCTGGAATCGGGAGCGCTCGACGCCGCTCCGCCCGAGGCGATGTCGCTACGCCACCGCAGCTTCCTCCCGGAAGGCTTGGAGGAGTCTCTGCGGGTCGCGTGGCCGGAGGATGGAGGCGAGGGGGCGGCGATCATCCGCTATCGCGACGCGGATCTTCCTCCGGACGTGGTCTTCTTCCGCGCCGGAGACCTGCGGACCATTCCTCTCGCGGGAGTGGCGCGGGTGGACTGGCTCGTGGCCGGAAGGGTGGAGGGCGCTGCCGATGGAGTGCGCGCGCCCGTTTATTGCGAGCGCTCCACGACCCTCCCATTCAGCGGCCTGGAGCCCCACGCGTCGGCGGGCTCGGACGGCCCGAGGCTCTGGTGGAGGACGGCGACCCACGACGGCCTCTGGGGTTGGGCCGTCTTTCGCGAAGAGGTGCTCGCGGACGGCCGCATCGCGCGCTCGGGCCCGGAGGTCGTCCCCTCTTCCGAACGCGCGGAGGAGCCCTTCGGCTACGTCTTCGTGGACAAGGAAGCGAAGGCCGGCACCTTCTACCGGTACACGGTATGGGCCGTGACCGACGCGGGCACGCTCGGCCGGGCCTTCGCCGCGACCCTAAAGACGCCCGACTAGCGCTAGCAGGGCCGCCGCCGGTGGCGATCCTTCGCGAGCTGCTCGGTAACGATCTCGCGATGGTCGAAGGCAAACGGGATCCTGCGAATCTCCCGTGGCGTCAGCCAGCGGGCCTCGGCCGCGTCGTCCCCTCCCTTGGCGCGTCCCCTGACGGGCTTAGCGGCGTAGAGCACCGTGACGTTGTGGCCGCGCGGATCGCGATCCGGCTTCGAGTAGACCCCCAGAAGCGCTCCGACTTTGACCGTCAGCCCGGTCTCCTCGCGCGTCTCGCGGGCGCAGCAGTCCTCGGTCGTCTCCTTCCATTCGCAGAAGCCGCCGGGCAGACCCCAGCGGCCCTCGAACGGAGGCCGCGCGCGGCGCACGAGGAGCACACGGCCCCTCCGGTCGCGGATCCAC
>DASXTI010000033.1:0-9112 GCA_036505535.1 Thermoanaerobaculia bacterium | reverse complement strand
GAAGGAGCTCAAGTCCCTCTTCGAGCTGCGGAAGAGTGCGCGGATGACTCCCCCCGCCATCTGTCGCAAACACACCGATCTCGTCGCACACTACACCTGCATCGACACCGGCCGTCCTCTGTGCGAAGACTGCGCGCCCGAAAAGAAGTTCGGCGGAACGTCCGTGCGCGTCTGTGACCACTGCGGAGGCACGGTCCGCGAGCTCGTCAGCGAGCTCGAGTCTTGACCCTCCCGACGCCCTCCGCTATCCTTCCGCTCCCCGAGCGGGAATAGCTCAGTGGTAGAGCGCCACCTTGCCAAGGTGGATGTCGCGGGTTCGACCCCCGTTTCCCGCTCCAGCTAACCCCAATCAGATCAACGTCTTAGGACCCACCAACCCTGGGTCGGTCGTCTGCGCGTCTTCACCCTAACGAGTTCAAAAAAGAGTTCAAAGATGGGAGATAGGCGCCGAGTCCGAGTGGACGTTGGCTGGCGCGCTACGTCCCAGGGTCTGGATAAGAATCCAGAGAGCACCACGGTGGAAACGGCCATCCCTCGCTGCCGCATAATCATGATCATCGCGCGGGAACGAAGTAGGCATCGGACCCTTGCGTCGCGCGAAAGGAGGAGGATGGCATGACCGGACACGCTTTGGAGAAGCGCTTGGTTTTCCGGGTCTTGCTGGCTGGTCTTCTCGCCGCCGCTGCATCGACCGGGGATAGAGCGATGGCGGCAACGACGCCGGCGAGGATCCCGCAGGTCGACTCACTGGAAATCGTCGTTGTCGTCGATAACTTCTATGACTTCTTTCAGAAAGAGGAGAAATGCGCCAGGCGGCTCACGCTGGCCGCGGCGGACAGCTTTGAAGGTGTCCGGGTGCAGGGGGAGATGGGGCTGGCCTACTTCATTACAACCACGGCCGCAGGCAAGAAGCACACGTTGCTCATGGACTTCGGGTTGAGCCCGGAGGTGTACGAGAACAACCTGCGTCACCTGAAGCTCCACCTGTCCGATGCCGAGGCTCTCATTTTGAGCCATGGCCATGAAGATCACTACGGCGGCCTTCCGGTCGCCCTCAAGCAGGTTCACGCTCCGTTTTATGTCGGTGGACCGGACGCCTTCCTGCACCGATTCTTCGTCACGCCTGCAAAGACCGTTGACATGGGAACGCTCGATCGCGCGACCATCGAGAAGGCCGGCAGCAAGGTTGTTTTCGCGCCCGAGCCCGCCGTCATCGCCGGGGTAGCGCTGACCTCGGGCGAAATCGCGCGGGTCACCGACTATGAGAAGGTACCCCCGCCGATGAAGATGGAGAAAAACGGCGCCCTCGTTCAAGATCCTTTGACCCACGAGTTGGCCCTCATCTTCAACGTCGCAGGGAAGGGGTTGGTCGTCGTCACCTCCTGCGCCCATTCCGGCGTCGTCAACACCGTCGAGCACGCGCGCAGGATCACCGGGGAGAGCCGCGTTCTGGCGGTCATCGGCGGAATGCACCTGACCGCTGCCACAGATGAGACCATCGATAAGACGGTGTCTGCCTTGCAGACGATCAGACCGACGTTCGTCGCTCCCATGCACTGCACCGGCAACCGCGCGCTCATGAAGCTGGCGACGCTGATGCCGGAGGCCTATGTGCACCAGTCCGTCGGCACACGCTACGTGTTCGAAGCCGCCCGCAAGTGACCGGGCGACTCGTTTAGGGAACCGGATAGGCCTGAACGTTCACGAGATCATGGCGCCCTAAGTGCGCCTACGTCGCTCCAGCATGCGCTTGGGCGCACCCAGCCGCGCAGCTCGGATCATCACGCGGCCCAGTTCCTCAGTGCTGATCACCGCCCCTCGGGCGCGATCGTCCGCAAAAGCGGGAAGAACGGCCGTTGTCTTCGGAGTTGCCTTCCTTTTCCTCGGGCCGAGGTGCATGCTCCCGACTGGTTTGCGATTTCCCTGACATTCGGCCTTCACACTCCGCCCCGGTGCTCCAACCAGGTACCAGACGATCGAGATAGAGTGGGCTCGCGAGTTCAAAAAGAGTTCAAAGAGAGTCTAAAGGATGCTTGCGGACGCTTCGGGACGCTCGGTGACGGGACCTAAGCGCTTTATCCGCAAGCGTCCGCTAGCGTCCCGAAGGTAGACACCTTCTTGCCAAGTTGGATGTCGCCGGTTCGATCCCGGTTGCCCGCTCCACTCTTCCAGCCGAGCTCGCGGCATAGAATCGCAAGGTTCAACCGATGACACTGGCAGCCGGCGTTCGGCTCGGACCCTACGAGATCCTCGCGCCCTTGGGCGCGGGCGGGATGGGGCAGGTGTACCGGGCGAGAGACTCCAAGCTCAAGCGCGAGGTGGCGATCAAGGTCTTGCCGCCGTCACTTGCCGCTGATGCGGATGCGCTGGCGCGGTTCGAGCGCGAGGCTCTGGCTGTCGCGGCGCTCTCACATCCGAACATTCTGGCCATCCACGACTTCGGCAACCAGGACGGCATCGCCTACGCCGTCATGGAGCTTCTGGAGGGCGAGACGCTGCGCGGCAAGCTCGACACTGGTCCGATCGCCCAGAAGCAGGCAGTCGACTACGCCCTCCAGGTCGCGAGGGGCCTTTCCGCAGCCCACGAGAAGGGCATCGTCCACCGGGACTTGAAGCCCGAGAACCTGTTCGTCTCGAAGAACGGCCACCTCAAAATCCTCGACTTCGGGCTGGCGAAGAAGGTGGAGGCGGTCTCCCCGCAGGAGCAGACCAGCGCACCGACTGTCTCGGGTCACACTGAGCCCGGTGTGGTGATGGGGACGGTCGGCTACATGTCACCCGAGCAGGTGCGAGGGCTGCCTGTCGATCACCGCTCGGACATCTTCTCCTTAGGCGCGATTCTCTACGAGCTGCTATCCGGCAAGCGAGCGTTCAGCCGACCCACGGCGGCAGACACGATGTCGGCGATCCTGAAGGAAGAGCCGCCCGAGCTGACGGAGTCGGGGCGGAACATTTCACCGGTTCTGGACCGCATCGTCAAGCACTGCCTGGAGAAGGACCGCGGCGACCGTTTCCAGTCGACGAAGGACGTCGCGTTTGCCCTCTCGGAACATGCCTCGCAACCCATGTCGAGCGTCGCACCGGTCGCCCGACCACCCACTGGAGGGAGAAGGGTTTTCGTCGCCGCTGCAGCGATCATCGTCCTTGTGGTCGCAGGCGTCTTTCTCCGGCGTCTGTCGCACGGGCGCGGGGGCGAGGCGGGGGATGTGAAACGCGTTGCGGTGCTGCCGTTCGAGAACCTGGGGTCTCCCGAGGACGACTACTTCGCCGACGGGATTGCCGATGCGGTTCGGGGCAAACTCACCTCGGTGCCGGACATCGAGGTGATCGCGCGAAGTAGTTCCGTCCCGTACAAGAAGACCCGGAAGACGCCAAAGCAGATCGCGCAGGAATTGGACGCGACATACCTGCTGACGGCAACGGTGCGCTGGCAGAAGAGCGGGAACGCGAGCCGGGTTCAGGTCAGCCCGGAGCTGGTTGAGGTGAAGAAGTCCGGAGCGGCTGCGTCGAGGTGGCAGCAGCCTTTCGATGCAGCGCTGACGGATGTCTTTCAGGTACAGTCCGACATCGCCTCTCGTGTGGCGCAAGCCCTGGGTGTCGCGCTGAGGGCGGGCGAGGCGAAGCAGCTTGCGGAGAAACCCACGGAGAATCTCGCCGCCTATGACGCCTTCCTCAAGGGCGAGGAGGTCTCGATGGGCATGGGAGTCACAGACCCTTCCAGTATTCGGAAGGGGCTCGAGTTCTACGAACAGGCCGTGGCTCTGGACCCCGGCTTTGCGCAGTCGTGGGCGCAGTTATCACGGGCCAATTCGAGCCTGCACTTTTCCAGCACCCCCACACCCGAGCTGGCTGAGCGAGCGCGGCAAGCAGCGGAGAAGGCAGTCGTGCTCGCCCCTGGCCGCTCCGAGGGTTACAAGGCTCTCGGCACCTACGAGCACCTGGTTGTTGGGGACTTCAACCGTGCGCTGGAGCAGTATGCCAAGGGACTACGGGTTGCGCCACGCAGCGCCGATCTCATCAACGGAATCGCGCTTGCCGAGGAGTCCCTCGGGCGCTGGGACGCGGCCGTGGAGCACTTCAGGCAGGCGGATCGCCTGGATCCCCGCCCGTTCGGCAGTTTTTCGACCGCTTTCCCCGACGCGCTCGTCCGCCTGCGACGGTACCCGGAGGCGCGCGAAGTGATTGACAGGCGCCTGTCCCTCGCCCCTAAGGACCTCTCCCTGATCCAGGGCAAGGCCTTGACGTTCCTCGGGGAGGGAGACCTGGCCGGAGCCCGCGCCGTGTTCAAGGCGGCCCAGAAACAGGTTGAGCCGACAGCGCTCGTGGCCTACCAGGCGACCTACAACGATCTCGTTTGGGTTCTCGACGAAGAGCAGCAAGAACTTCTGCTACGGCTCACGCCGAGTGCGTTCGACGACGACCCCGGCGCCTGGGCCATCTGTCTCACCCAGGCCTACGCCTTGAAGGCCGACGCAGTTAAGGTGCGCTTCTACGCCGGGGAGGCGAGGAAGGCCTTTGAGGAACAGCTTCACGCAACGCCCAAGGATGCGCAGCGCCACGTCCTCCTCGGTCTCGCGCTGGCGTATTTCGGTCGGAAGGAGGAAGCAATTCGGGAGGGCGAGCACAGTCTCGCGCTGCTGCCCTTGACCAAGGATGCGATCGCCGGCCCTTATTGCCAGCACCAGCTCGCGCGCATCTACATCGTCGTCGGCGAGCCGGAGAAGGCGCTCGACCAACTCGAGCCGCTGCTGAAGATCCCCTACTACCTTACGCCCGCCTGGCTCAAGATCGACCCCAACTTCGACCCGCTGCGCAAGAACCCGAGATTTCAGAAGCTGGCGGGCCGCAAAGAAGTGAGGGGCGGGGCGCGGAGAATCGAGGCCTCCGACCAACCCTATCCCCTCGCGACAATGAGTAGTAGGAATCCCATGCTAGCCTCCCAGCGAAACCCAAATGGATAGAGAAACCGCCGACGAAATCAGTCGCCGCCTCACCAATTTCGGCGAAGGGCTGCGGACCGAGATTCAGGGGCTGGGGACGGAGATGCGGACCGAGATTCAAGGCCTGCGGACGGAGATGGGGACCGAGATTCAAGGCCTGCGCACCGAGATTCAAGAGCTGCGGACGGAGAATCGGACGGTCAGACGGCACTTCGACGTCGTCGGCGAGGAGTTGCGAGGGCAGATCCGCCTCGTCGCTGAGGGCCTGCAGGGTTTCCGTGAGGAGACGGCTACGGAATTCAAGTCGGTCCGGGGTGAGATCTCGGAGACTCAGGCGATGATCCGACTCTCGTTCGCCGATCTCGACCGCCGCATTCGTTCGTAGCCCGGCTCTTTCTCTCCCCCTCTCAATCCCCGCTAGAATCCGTTCGGCCTATGCCGCTCGCACCCGGCACACGCCTCGGCCCCTACGAGATCCTGGCGCCGATCGGCGCCGGGGGGATGGGCGAGGTCTATCGCGCGCGGGACCCGCGCCTCGGCCGCGAAGTCGCGATCAAGGTCCTACCCGCCTCGTTCTCGCAGGACGCCGATCGCCTCCGCCGCTTCGAGCAGGAGGCCAAGGCCGCGGGCCTCTTGAACCACCCCAACATCACGGCCGTTCACGACATCGGGACCCACGAGGCAGCGCCTTACGTCGTCCAGGAGCTGCTCGACGGCGAGACGCTGCGTTCGCTGCTGGCGGGCGGCCGCCTGCCGCAGCGCAAGGTCATCGACTACTCGCTCCAAATCGTCCACGGCCTCGCCGCCGCGCACGAAAAGGGCATCGTCCACCGCGACCTGAAGCCCGACAACATCTTCGTGACCAACGACGGCCGCGTGAAGATCCTCGACTTCGGCCTCGCGAAGCTGACCCAAGTCGAGGGGACCGCCGGAAACGCGACGAACCTGCCGACCGAGACCCGGGGCACCGAGCCCGGCGTCGTCATGGGCACGCTCGGGTACATGTCGCCCGAGCAGGTGCGGGGCAGGAGCGCCGACGCGCGCTCGGACATCTTCTCCTTCGGGTCGATCCTCTACGAGATACTCTCCGGCAAGCGCGCCTTCACCGGCGACTCGGCCGCCGACACGATGTCGGCGATCCTGCGGGAGGATCCTCCCGATCTCTCGGTCACGAACCAGAACATCTCGCCCGGCCTCGAGCGCATCGTCCGCCACTGCCTCGAGAAGAACCCGGAGCAGCGCTTCCACTCGGCCCACGACGTCGCCTTCGACCTCGAGGCGCTGTCCGGCCCTTCCGCACCCCGGCTGCAGCCGCCCAAGTCGCACCTCCGGGCCCGCGTTCCCTCAATTCTCGTCGCGGCGGGCTGCGTCGCCAGCGGCCTCCTCGCCGGCTGGCTGCTCTGGAGGCCGCACTCCGAATCGAGTCCGACATTCCACAGGCTCACCTTCCGCCGGGGCCCCATCTGGAACGCGCGCTTCGCCCCCGACGGGGGCTCCATCATCTACTCGGCTTCGTGGGACGGCGCTCAGAAGCCGGAGCTCTTCTCGACGCGCCTCGAGAGCCCCGAGTCCCTGCAGTTGAGTCTCGCGAACAAATGGGTGATGGGGATCTCACGCTCGGGAGAGATGCTCGTGCTCCAGCCGGACAACAACCTGAGCGGGTACTGCATCATCGGCAATCTGTCGCAGGCGCCGCTCTCGGGCACCGCCTCGCGGGTCTTGCTCGAGGACGTCGGAGCCGCCGACTGGTCCCCCGACGGCGCGAACATCGCCGTCGTGCACGCGCCGCAGGGACGCTACCGGTTGGAGTTCCCCGTCGGAAAAGTCCTCTATGAAACGGCCGGCTGGATCAGCTACCCGCGCGTTTCTCCGAAGGGGGACGCCATCGCATTTTTCGACCATCCTGTTTTCGGAGACGACCGCGGCTCGGTCGCGGTCATGAACCTCGCGGGAAAAAAGACGATTCTGTCCCCGGGTTGGGAGAGCGCGCAGGGCCTCGCCTGGTCTCCCTCCGGCGAAGAGATCTGGTTCACGGCGGGCCGCTCGGGCACCTCCCGTGGTCTCTACGCCGTGACGCCGGCGGGGCGCGAACGGCCCGTGCTCGTGGCTCCGGGATCGGTGACGCTCCAGGACATCTCACGCGATGGCCGAGTTCTGCTCGCGGAGACCGACACGCGGCTCGGGTTCTTCGGCCTGAGCCCCGCCGAGACGAAAGAGAGAGATCTCTCGTGGTTCGAATTGTCGTGGGGAGCGCGGCTGTCGGACGACGCGAAGACCGTCGTCTTCACGGAGCAGGGAGAAGCGGGCGGGCCCGGCTATTCCGTCTATCAGCGCCTCCTCGACGGATCGGCGGCGGTGCGCCTCGGCGAGGGCGCGGGACTCGCCATCTCCCCCGATGGCAAGTGGGTCCTGGCCGCACGGGTCCGGACATCGCCCACGACGCTCGTGCTCCTGCCGACGGGCGCCGGACAGCCGAGGACGTTCCCGAAGGATTCGATCGAGCGCAACATCGACTTCGGCGCGTTTCTACCCGAGGGCAAGACCATCGCGTACAACGCGCATGAACCCGGAAAGCCGATGCGCGTGTTCGTCCAGGATATCGACGGGGGCGCCGCACGGTCCGTCACCCCGGAGGGCGTCATCGCCAGGCTGCTCTCGCCGGACGGCAAATTCCTCCTTACCCGGGCGGAGGGACTCGGATTCTCCCTGTCTCCCATCGGGGGCGGTCCCTCGACCCCGGCGCGCGGGTTCGAGCCGACCGACTACGCTGTGGGGTGGACCGCCGACGGCCGCTCCGTGTTCGTCGGCACCGACCGTGCCCTGCCCGCGCGGATCTTCCGCATCGAGCTCGAAACAGGCCGCCGGGAGCTGTGGAAGGAGTTCATGCCCGGCGATCCCACCGGCATCACCCGCCTCGGCGCCATGGCGGTTTCCAAAGACGGCAAGACGATCCTCTTCGGGTACGGCCATCGAGTGGGAGACCTCTACGTCGCGGAGGGGCTGCGGTAGAAATCCGGACCGCGGAGCCCGCCCTCGACGAGCCGAACCCGGAATAGAATCCGCCCGATCTCATGACTCTCAACGCCGGGACGCGCCTCGGACCCTACGAGATCCTCGCGCCGCTCGGCGCCGGGGGGATGGGCGAGGTCTACCGCGCGCGTGACGCGAAGCTCGACCGGGAGGTCGCGGTCAAGGTCCTCCCCTCGCAGCTCACCGCGAATGCCGACGCGCTCGCCCGCTTCGAGCGCGAGGCCAAGGCCGTCGCCTCACTCTCGCATCCCAACATCCTCGCGATCTTCGACTTCGGCACGCACGACGGCGTCTCCTACGCGGTCACGGAGCTCCTCGAGGGCGAGACGCTCCGCGGCAAGCTCGACGGCTCGACCGTCACGCAGAGGCAGGCGGTGGACTGGGCGCTCCAGATCGCTCGGGGCCTCTCCGCCGCGCACGGCAAGGGCGTCGTCCATCGGGACCTGAAGCCCGAGAACGTCTTCGTGACCAACGACGGCCACGTCAAGATCCTCGACTTCGGCCTCGCCAAGCGCGTCGACGCGGCCCCCGTCCAACAGACGAGCGCGCCGACCGGCACCGGCGGCGGCCACACGGAGCCGGGGACCGTCATGGGCACGATGGGCTACATGTCGCCCGAGCAGGTCCGGGGGCTGCCGGTCGACGCGCGGACTGACATCTTCTCCTTCGGCGCGATCCTCTACGAGCTGCTCTCGGGTCATAAGGCGTTCAAGCGCGACACGGCGAGCGACACGATGGCGGCGATCATGCGGGACGAGCCGCCGGAGCTGACGCAGTCGGGGCGCAACGTCTCGCCCGCGCTCGATCACATCGTGCGCCACTGCCTGGAGAAGGACCGCGAGAACCGGTTCCAGACCGCGAAGGACGTCGCGTTCGCGCTGTCGGAGGCCTCGGCGCCCTCGACCCTAAGCGGGGTCACGAGCGGGTCGTACGTGATCCCCCCTCCGCGGACGCGCGGCCCCGGCAAGGCGATCCTGTTCATCGCGGCGTTCGTCGCCGTCTTCGCCGTCGCGGCGCTCCTGCTCTGGCGTCGGCCGAAGCCCGGCGCCGCCTCCGCCGCCGCCGGCGTCACGCGCATCGCGGTCCTCCCGTTCGAGAACCTGGGCGCGCCCGAGGACGACTACTTCGCCGACGGCATGGCG
>DASXTI010000032.1:0-14855 GCA_036505535.1 Thermoanaerobaculia bacterium | reverse complement strand
CCTACAGCGCCTCGCCCTTCAGCGGGATCTCGATGACGCCTTTCTCTTTGTCGGAGGTGTAGAGGGTGACCTTTCCATCCACGGCGCCCTTCTTGACCTTCTCGCTCGCCTTCACGACGACCGTGTAGGAGACACCTTCCTGGGTCGGCACAACATCCGTCATGAAGCCCGGCACGCTGACCTCGGCCTTGGTGACCTTGATCGGATTGCTCGGCTTGTTGTTGGTGACGACGATGTTGCGCGTGATCGGGTCCTTGCCCGCGGTGAAGTTGCCGAAATTCACGGTGATCGGCGTGACCGAAACGCGTGGGCGAACGATGCCCGACACGGGCACCTCAAGGTTCGGCTGCTGCGACACGCCGGTCGTGACCCGGACGGGCGCGTTCAAGAGACCCTCGGGCGCTTCCGGGGTCACCGAGATCGCGAGCTTGTACTGCTCGCCCGGTCGGCCGGCAATCTTGTCCTTGTCTCCGGCCGGCAGAATCGCCGCCTTGACGTAAGGCTGCGCCGTCTCGGCGACGGTGGGCTTGAAGCCCTTCTCTTCGGAGATCAGGATCACGTCCTGCGAAGCGGGATCCCCCTTGACGACGGAGAACCGAACGTACTGCTGCGGGGCGACGTCGACGAAGGGCTTGACCATCGCCTTGACGAAAAGGTTCATCTGCGGGCGGTCGGGGTCGTTCGAGACGACGAGCACCGACTTGGAGATCGGCCCGGAGAAGCTCTTCGTGTCGACACTGGCGTGAACCTTGCCTTCCGCCCCCGGTTTGATCAGTTTGTCGAACGAAGAGACCGTACAGCCGCACGAAGGGCGGGCGTCCGAGATCACCAGATCCGAGCCGCCGTTGTTCTTGAGGACGAAGTCGGTCTCGATGACTTGCCCCTTGGGGACGGTCCCCATGTCCTTGGTCTCCTGAGCGATCTCGATCTTCGGAGCGGCGACAGGTTTGGCCTGTGTCTGAGGCTTGGCCGCCTGTGGCGCTGGGGCCGCCGGTTTGGACTCGGAAGGCTTTTGAGCCAGGGCCACCCCCGATGCCAGGAGCGCGGCAAGCGACAGCCGGCAGATTTTGAGAGCATGACGCATCTTCGATTTCCTCCTGTATGTAGGGTTGCCAACGCAGCGAAACCCTCGGAAACAGCGCGATATTTCCGAAAACACCTCCATTAGACCAAACTCGGCGCCGGAGATGGCCGAAAATCGATGCTTCCATTTCGTGCCGATCGGCGGGACCGCGATGGTGCCTTTGGCGGCGCTTCTCCTCGAACAGGGCCATCGGGTCACCGGTAGCGACCACGTCCTCTATCCGCCCATGTCGACCCTACTCCAGAGTCTCAGGATCCGAGTCGCGGAGGGCTTCGCTGCCGAGCACGTCCCGGCCAATTGCGACGTCGTGGTCGTCGGCAACGCCGCTCTACGGGACAACGCGGAGGCTGCCGAAGCCATGCGCCGCGGCCTGCCTGTCCTCTCTCTGCCACAGGCGGTGCGCGAGTACCTCCTGCCCGGAAAGACCTCCGTCGTCATCACGGGCACCCATGGCAAGACGACGACATCGGCCCTGACCGCGTGGCTGCTCCTCGATTCGGGCCGCGACCCGGGATTCCTCGTCGGCGGCGAGATGAAAAACCTGGGCCGCGGCTACCGGCGGGGAGGTGGCCCATGCTTCGTGCTCGAGGGGGACGAGTACAACGCGGCCTTCTTCGACCGCGGCCCGAAATTTCTTCACTATGAGCCGACGCATCTGTTCGTCGGCAACATCGAGTATGACCACGCGGACCTCTACCCGAACCTCGCGGCGGTGATCGAGGCTTTTCGTCAGGTCGTGCGCCTCGTGCCGGTCGACGGTGTCGTCGTCATCAATGCGGACGATCCGCGAGTGTGCGAGGTCGCGAGCGAGTCCCGCGCGCCGGTCGTGTCCGTCTCGTTGGAGAACCCCGGCGCGGACTTCTCGGCGCGCGACATCGCGTCCGACTCCGAGGGAACCGACTTCACGCTGCTCGAAGCCGGAATGCCGGTCGCGCGCCTTCACTCTCCGCTTCCCGGAGACCATAACGTGCGGAACGCGCTCGGCGCCGTTGCCCTTGCGCGGGGCCTCGGACTCTCGACGGGTGAGATCGCCCGTGCGCTGCCGCGATTCGCGGGGGTGCGGCGGCGGCTGGAAGTGAGAGGGGAACGCCACGGCATCCTCGTCGTCGACGACTTCGCGCATCATCCCACCGCCGTCAAGAGCACCCTCGCGGCCGCACGCAAGCGCTTCCCCGGGCGACGCCTCTGGGCGCTCTTTGAGCCGCGCTCGAACACCGCCGGCCGCAAGATCTTCGAAGAGGAATACGCGGAGGCGTTCTCGCAGGCCGACGCGCTCGTCCTCGCGCCCGTTTTCCACGCGCAGCGGCTCGGCCCGGACGACCAGATCGATCGGGAGGCTCTCGTACGCCGCGCGCGAGACGTCGGCAAGCCCGCCTTCGCGCCGGGATCCATCCCGGAGATTCCGGAAATCCTCCGGCATGACGCGCGCCCGGGGGACGTATTGATCCTGATGTCCTCCGGCGCCTTCGGCGGCCTTCCGGAGACGCTTCTCGATCTGCTCTGACGCAATGCCCGATTCGGTCTCGCCGCCGCCGGCTCGGGCCTGGATCGCTTCTCGGGCCCTCGCGGTCGCGGTCTTTGCCCTCACGCAGGTTTTTCTGGGTGTCGACGACACGCCCACCACCGACGAGGCGCGCCACCTGCGAGACGGCGCGACGCTCTGGCGCGAGGGGCGCATCGACGTGAACCCCGAGCATCCGCCGCTCGTGAAACTGCTGGCGGCCGGAATGCTGCCGCCGCCCTCGCGAGATACCGCGCTCGCGCCGGCTCAGGACGATCCAATGGCGGCCGACGCGGAGTTCGCCTCCCGGCTCGGCTTGAAAGGAGTACGGCTCCTGCGCGTCCGCCTCCCGGTGATCGCGCTGGCCGTGCTGGGCCTCGCGGCGTTCGGGTCTCTCTTCACCGCGGTCTCGGTGGAGGCTCCTCTCGCGGCCACGGTGCTGCTCGCCGCCGCGCCGGCGTGGCTCGCGCACGCTCACTATGTGACGACCGACGCCGCTCCGGTGGCCCTGTTCCTGCTCTCAGCGTGGACGATCCGGCGCTTCCCCACAACGAGCGGAGCGGCGGTGTCGGGCGCGTTCATCGGTGCCGCGCTCGCGGCCAAGTTCGCGGCGCCGCTGATCGCTCCCTTCGCGCTCGCCTGGGTGTTCCTTCACGCCCGAATGCGGGGGCTCGCCGCCGCCACGCTGGCCACGTTCCTGGTCCTCTTCGGCGTCGAGGCCTACGCAAGCCGCGGGATGAGCGACGAGGACTTGCGAGCTCTCTCCCGCCGGTCTTTCCGCGAAGGGGGGCTCGGCGGTCCGGCGCCCGCGTCGCCGCGGCTCGAGAGCTTCTGCGATTCCCTCGCCTCATTCAGCCGCCCCCTCGCCGCCTACTCGATCGGTTTTTTCTCGGTGACGCACCGCAGCGCCACGGCGGAGGGCGCGGACTACTGGGCGGGGCGCATCATTACCGGCCCGCAGCCTCTCTATCCGCTGGAGACTCTGGCCTTCAAAGACGATCTTCCGCTGATTCTGGCGGGCGCGCTCGGCGCCGCCGCCATCTTTTCGTTGCGGAAGAGACCTGGCGGAGGCATGCTCGTCGCCCTTCTCGGCGGACTCGTCTACCTCGCCGGCGCCTGCCGCTCATCGCTTCACCTGGGCATTCGCCACCTGCTCCCCTTGGTCGTGTTGCTCGCGGGCCTGGGGACCGCGAGCCTGCTACGCCGAGGTTGGCGGCTTCTCGTCTTCGCGCTGCTTTCCGCCCACGTGCTTGCGGCCGTGATCGCCTTCCCTCACTACGTGTCCTACCGCAACTTTCTCGCCCGCCTCGTGCTTTCCCCCGACAGCGCCTGGGACCTCGGTGACGACTGGGGACAGGACCTCGGCCGGTTCCTCCGCTCCGAGCCGCGGCCGGTCGTCTATCTCTCCGTGCTGCACTACCGGGTTCCCGAATGGCGGCGGCTCTTCCCCTCGCTGCGCGAAGAGGAGGAGCCGGCGTTGCCCTGCCTCGTCGATCGCGTCTCCCGGGATCTGCTCGCCGCCTCCCGCCGGCAGGATCTGTCTCCGATCGCAGCGCGGGAGCTCGCCGGGATACGTCCGATCCTCGAGCGGATCGACCGCCTGAGCAGGGAGCGCGCCCTCTCCAAGACGTCGCAGCCTACGCTTCTCCTGTTCGAGAAGCGACCCGGCCCGTAGAGAAGAACGGTCTAATCGCCGGCGGGAGGGACGTAGTACAAGCGGATCGACTTTCCGACGAGCGCCACCGGCTCCCGGGCCCGCAGCCACGCATAGGCCTTTCCTCCCCCGGCGACGTCCTTCAACCACATCTCGGAAATCGCGATCCATCCCGTTGTTGGATGGTCGGGAGGCAGCGGCCGACTCGGCGGCAGCCCGTGGCGAGTTAGATCGGCATTGCCGAAGTAGGCCAGCGCGAGCGAGTCGACGCCGCGCCGGCGCAGTTCATCGGAGAGGCGGTAGAGATCCTGGCCCCAGTCCAGATTGCTGTCGAGAAGGATGCGGTCTGGGTGCTTTCCAGCGAGCTCGTTGAAGTATGCGAGGTAGTCGGGATGCGCGCGGATCGAAACCCACACCTGCCACCCCATCAAGGCGACCAGGAAGACGCGGGCCGCTCGCCTGGCGCGAGCCGCGTTCCAGAATTTCACGACGCCGCAACCCGCGGCGATCGCGAGCAGCGGATAGATGGGAAGGATATGTCGGACCCCGATGTCCGTGCGGCTGAACAAAGACGAAGCGAGAATCGCGACGGATGCGACGATCGGAGCGAGGATTCTCCAGTCCTTCCGGGTCTTCATCCGGCCGACCGCGGCGGCGACTCCTCCTGCCGTGAGGATCAGAAACGCGAGGGGCGTCTTGATCGCGAGCGCGATCGGAAAGTAGTACCACCAGCCCTTCAAGCTGTACCGGCCGAGCAAATACGAGGGGTGACCTCCGCGGAGGTAGACAGACTCCCGGATCTGGCGCAGACCCTCCCAAAATTCCGGCGCCGGAATCCAGATTCCCGTCGCGGGCGAGGCGCCGGCGCCGACGAGAACCGTACGTCCGGTGGGACCCGTCGTCGCCGGTAGCGTCCCCCAGGAGAAGCGATAAGCGGCCCAGATGAGAAGCGCCGCGACCGCCGCCGCACAAGCCAGAGACCGCAGGCGATCGGACGCGGCGCCGGCTCGTTCGGCCGGGCCCGCCTCGCCGATGGCGGCGCGCACGAGGAGAATCGCGACCGCGGACCAGAAGAAGAAGGGGAAGGCGGAAAACTTCGACAGGATCGCGGAGCCTCCCGAGACCCCGAGGAGGACGCCGTTCACCAGGGTCGGTGTTTCCAGCCAGCGGCAGAATGCAAACAGGGCCCAGGTCAGCGTCGCCATCAGCGGCGCATCGGTCGTCGTCAGGCCCGAATGCGCGAGCACGGGAGGCAGGGTCGAGAACAACAACGCCGCGGCCAGGCCCGCGCCCTCTCCGTAGAGTCGGCGCGACCAGAGCCAGACCAGAAGCGCGGCGAGCAGTAGGAACGGAAGGATCCCGAGCCTCGCCAGCGCGAGATTCCGCGCGTAGCCGATTCCGGAATAGAGGATCGCGTTCTTTTCCGCGACGATGTCGTCTAAGCCGTGGGACCGGGCGCCGGAGAGATAAAGGGGAAGCGCCGAGGCGATGCGCGCCAACGGCGGGTGATAGATCGTGTACGTGTACATCCCCCGATCCCACCACTCGAGCCCCGCCACGAAGTGATGCTCGTCGGCGGTCTCGCTGAAGACCGTGTAGGTGGAGGCCACCCGCAGGGCCGCGGCCGCCATCAGAAGCAGGACGAGAACGAGGGCCGAGTTGCCTCCGACCCCAGCTCGTGTAGTCCGGCTCACGACGGATTACCCACGCTCACGGGAAGGGAGCCGGCGCCTTGACGCTTTTCCCGGCGTGGGCCCAGACCTCGCGCGCCTGGTCTTCCTCCAGAGGTCCGCGGGCCGATCGCACGACGTGGAGAAGCTCCCGACGCTCCGGATCACGGCCGGAATAGAGCCCGTAGAACTCGGCCCGCCAGAGACGGACGCGATAGGGAGGCGAGGGGGCGAGGGACACGCTTCCCAGATGGAGCCCCAAGCCGAGGAGTAGGGCCATCCACCGCCACGCGCGCGTCAGCGCCGCCGCCGCCAGGCAGGCCGAGAGCGTCAGGACGACGGCCAGCACCGGAGGAAGAAGGGAGACGAGGCGGCTCGCGCCGGCCCGAAGGAGCAGATTGGGCGCGATCCATCCGTGGATGAGGAACCACCACGAGCCAGTGGCGATCGGCCATGCCAGCTCCGGCGGAAAGTGAGGCCACGAGAGCGTCGCCACGAAGTGATTCGCCGCGGCGAAGACCACGGCCGCCGCGAAGAGGCCGCGCGAGACCGGACGATCGAGCGCCGGACCGATGGAGAGCCCGGTCAGGAAGAGGACGGGAAGGAGGTATCGCGATCCGAGGGCCGAGCCGCCGTGCCAGTATCGAAATCCGGTCATCGCCGCGAAAAACAGGATCGTCGAGAGCAGACAGAAGACGCAGTCGGCGCGCCGGCGGCCCGATCGAAACCATTTCCAAAAGCCGGGAATCGCCCAGAGCCAGAACGGAGATTGGAGCAGCACGCCTCGGCTCGGGCTGAAGAGGAACGCGGCCGACACGGTCAGGCTCGGCGTGCCCATGCCCGCGAACCCGGGGCCCTTGAGAGCCGGCGACGCTTCGCGCGTGTAGGAGAGGGTCAGCGGCGATCCGAAGCACACGAGGTTGTACCAGAGGAGGATAGCCGCCGCCGCGCACGCGCCCAACCCGAAGAGAACGACCCGCCGAAGCCGGCGGCCCGAGGCGACGCGCACGGCGAGCGGCAGAGCCACGAGCAGCGCCGGGTACTCGGACGCGACGGCCCATCCCGCGAGAAATCCCGCGCCGAGGAACGCCGAGAATCGAATCGCGCGAGCCGTCGAAGGCCGCTCCTCGCCGAGCAACAAGAGATCCCAGGAGAGAAAGAGCAGAGACGCCGTCCAGGCGTGGCTGAAGAAGGAGCGCGAATAGAAGAGGAACGGCGTACCGAAGCCGGCGGCAAACGTAATAAGGGGCGCCATCCGTGGATCGGCGAGCGCCGCCGCGCGCGCGCCGAATCGCGCGAGGGCAAGCGCGCTGACCAGCGAAACCGTCAGGAAGCGGAGCGCTCTGAAGATCGTGTCCGCCGTGCCGGAAGTCGGAGCCGCCAGGAATATCCTCAGCGCACGGTAGACGGGAATCGCCGCGAGCGAGAGCCCAGGAGCCTTGTCCGAATAGGCATGGCCTCGCCAGACCGCCTTGTCCCAGTGATCGCCAAGGGTTTCGATCGGCTCGTCGATGGCGAACGTCCCATGCTCGCAATAGGCGACGACCGTCTGGAAGTGGGCGAGCTCGTTCGCGTTCGAGACGGGCGGGAAGACCCCGGCGAAGTAGAGGTTCAGAAAGGTGAGGCAACCGACGACGCCCCAGATCGTCCGCCGTGTCACCTACGAGCCCGCCACCCGGTTGGAGAGGACGCCGACGCCTTCGATCTCGATCTCGACGAGATCACCGGGCGAAAGCGGGCCGACGCCCGCCGGGGTGCCCGTCAAGATGAGGTCTCCTGGATGGAGCGTCATCATCCGCGAGATGTAGGCGATCAGAGAAGCCGGGGAGAAGACCATAGCCGAGGTGCGCGCGGACTGACGAATGGTTCCATTCACGCGCGTCTCGATGGCGAGATCCGAGGGATCGAGCCCCGCGACGATCGCGGGCCCGACCGGGCAGAAGGTATCGAAGGATTTCGCGCGAGCGAACTGCTTGTCCTTCTTCTGGAGGTCGCGCGCGGTCACATCGTTGGCGCAGCAAACGCCGGCCAGCGCCTCGAGGTAGCGTTCCGGCGCCCAGTCTTTGATTCGTCTGCCGATGACGAGGGCGAGCTCCCCCTCGTAGTCCACACGTTGGGACTCCGGGGGCAGGACGATCTCGCCGCCGTCGGCGAGCAACGAGGAGGGCGCCTTCAAGAAGAGCATCGGCTCGTCCTCCGGCGCCACGCCGCCGAACTCCGAGGCGTGCTCGCGGTAGTTCCTCCCGACGGCGACGATCTTGGAAGCGGAAGGCGGAGCCCCGGCCGCGCCGAAGGGGATCGAACGGGTCACTCTTGCCAGGCCTCCTCCGACAGCTGCCCGGCATAGACCTCCCGCGCGTCGCCGGTCAGATGGACGCCGCAGATCGCGTCCCCCTCGTCGCGGAATTCGACGGTCAAGTCCACGCCGCTTCGGGTTCCGCAGGTCACGGGCGAGGCCGCGAGGCCCTGCCGGCCGGCGGCGATTGCCGAAGCGACGACGCCCGACCCACAGGAAAGCGTCTCCCCTTCCACCCCACGCTCATAGGAGCGCACCTCGATCCGGTTGCCCTTCGCCGCCTTCACGAAGTTCACGTTGGCCCCTTCGGGAAGAGCCGGGTGACGCCGCAGCGGCGGCCCGAAGCGATCGATCGGCAGGCGTGAGAGGTCGCCGCGCACGAAGACGACTAAGTGCGGCACGCCTACCCTCATGGGAATCGCGGTCGGCGGAAGTCCGCGTCCCGAGATCGGAATCGGATCCTGCGGAGCGGCGACGTCCGGAAGCGACAGGGTCACCCGCTCGCCATCGACCTGCGACGAGATGGGTCCCCAGCCGGTCTCGAGAACAGGGGCGTTTCCGGAGACGAGGCGATGCCTCGCGGCGTAACGGGCCGCGCAACGCGTGCCGTTGGCGCAGAAGGTCGCCGGCCCTCCGTCGGCATTGAAGTATTCGAGATGGACGCGGTCCCCCTCGCCCGGCGAGAGAAACAGGGCTCCGTCGGCGCCGACCGAGAGTCCCCGGCGGCAGATGAGCGCAAGACGGTTCCGGTCCTCCGCGTCCAGAGCCCGGCCGTCGGATTCGAAAACGAGAAAATCGTTGCCGCCGCCGGCCATCTTTACGAAGTGTGAGGGAAGGGACATGAGGGAGGGAGTCTATTTTAGATTTTAGATTTTGGATTTTGGATTTTGGACTGAGCACGATCCGTCTACGCGAATCCAAAATCCAAAATCTAAAATTCAAAATGGCTCGGCGACTGCCTCCGGCGATGGGCCGCTCTCGTTGCCCGCCCGATCGATGGAGTGCACCGTGTACCGGTAGCGCTTGCCCGGCTCGACCGACTCGTCGGTGTAGAAGGGATCGGAAATGGTTTCTTTCGACAAGCGCATGGGCGCGCCGGCTGCTTCGGCTCGATAGACGACGTAACCCGCCAGATCCGGCGCGTCCACGGGATCCCAAAGCAGCCGCACGAGGTTTCCCTCCGAGAGCGCATCCAGACGCGCCGGCGGCGGAGGCGGGAACACGTCACGAAAGAAGAGCCCGAGCTCCTCGGCCGGAAGCCCCTCGACTTTCGGGTTCTTCTCGAGTGTGGCGCGAATCGTGTAGACCAGCGCGGCTCCGTAGGGCGCGGTCGTATCGACGTAGGTCGTGCCCGTCACCGGCTTCGCGTTGAGAGGCGCTTCGTACTCTTCCTGCGGAAGGATCCGGCGATAGATCTCGTAACCGCGGATCGAGACCGGTTGGCCGAGAATGTCCTTTTCCGGAGCCGACCACTCCAGGCAGACGCGCCCCTCCTCCGGAATGGCGGCAACGAGAACGGGCGCCTCGGGAGGGACGGCGGGCAGAAGCGTGGCGATGTTGGAGAGCGGACTGCGCTCGCCGTCGCGTCGAACGGAGACGACGGCATAGGCGAGCGGCTCCGGACCCTGACCCTTCGTCCAGAGAGGCGAGAGCGAATCGCGATAGACGACCGAGGCGCCGCGCGTGAGCTCCGCGATCGCGGCAAGCGGGAGCGAGGCGGCGAGCCTGGCCTCCCGATAGAACGCCTCTTCGGCCAACCGCACGTTGGTCGCCGCGCGCCGCCCCGCTCCCCCCGGCACATTCACGACTCCGGGACCCGTCGCGGAAGTCGTTGGAGGCGCGGCCGGACCCGTTTTCTTCGGCGCGAGGAGAGCCGATGAGGGTCTTACGACCCGGTAGATCTCGATGGAGGCGAGGTCCGTCAACGGGGCTCCCGTCAGCAGCCGGTCCGGAAAGCTGAAGGTCAAGACCGCCTCCCCGCCCTCTTGCTCGGTGGCGAGGTCCGAGACCGCATTGGGCCCGCGCGGGATCGGAGGCTGCGGATCCCCCTTCTTGCCGCACGCAAAGGTCCAGACCAGAATTACGAGCAGCGCGGATCGAGCGCCGCGGGCCTTCAACTCTCGACTCTCGACTCTCGACTCTCGATCGCTCCGGTCACAGCACGTAGCGGGATAGGTCCTCGTCCTGGACGAGATCGGCGAGCGCGTTCTGGACGTCCGAAAGCTCGATGCGAATGGACTTGCCCGCGTTCTCCGGTCCCGCGAAAGAGATGTCCTCCAGCAGGCGCTCCAGGATCGTGTGCAACCGTCGCGCGCCGATGTTCTCCAGCGCCCGGTTGACCCGCTCGGCGTCCCGAGCGATCTCGCGAATCGCTTCCTCCGCGAACGAGAGGTCCACGCCCTCCGCGGAGAGGAGCGCCCGGTACTGCTTGAGCAGCGCGTTCTCCGGCTCCGTTAAGATCCGGACGAAATCCTCCTCCGTCAACGAGTCGAGCTCGACGCGAATCGGAAAGCGGCCCTGCAGCTCCGGAATCAGGTCCGAAGGCTTTGAGACGTGGAAGGCGCCGGCGGCAATGAAGAGAACGTGGTCGGTCTTCACGAACCCGTACTTCGTGTTGACCGAGGTCCCCTCGACGATCGGCAGCAGATCCCGCTGAACGCCTTCCCGCGAGACGTCGGGCCCCCTTCCCCCTGACTCTCGCCCGGCGACCTTGTCGATCTCATCCAGAAAAACGATGCCCGAGCCCTGGGCGCGCTCCACCGCCTCGCGAGCGACCTGGCCGGGATCGATCAACCGCCCCTCCTCCTCGGCCTGCAGGATCTGACGCGCCTCGCCGACCGTCGTCTTGCGGCGCTTCTTCTTGCCGCCGAAGAGGCCGGGGAGCATCTCCTTGACGTTGATGTCCATTTCTTCGACGCCCTGGTTGGTCACGATCTCGAAGGAGGGAAACGTCTTGTCAGCAACCTCGATCTCCACGAGCCGGTCTTCGAGCTTGCCGTCGCGCAGGAGCATTCGCAGCTTCGAACGCGTCTCCTCTCCCTCCGTGTCCGGCAGCGCCGGCAGCAGCAGGTCGAGCAGACGCTGCTCGGTGCGCGCCTTGGCGCGGTCGCGGATCTCGACGGTCTTCTCCTCGCGTACCATCTGGACCGCGACCTCGGTCAAGTCCCGCACGATCGATTCGACGTCCCGTCCGACGTAGCCGACTTCGGTGAACTTGGAGGCCTCCACCTTCAGAAAGGGGGCGTCGGCTAAACGCGCCAGACGCCGCGCGATCTCCGTCTTGCCCACGCCCGTCGGGCCGATCATCAGAATGTTCTTCGGCAGGATCTCCCGGGCCATCTCAACGGATAACCGTTGGCGGCGCCAACGGTTGCGCAGGGCAATCGCCACCGCCTTCTTGGCGCGATTCTGACCGATGACGAATTTGTCGAGCTCGCCGACGATCTCGCGCGGCGTGCGAGCAGCGGCCGGAGGGGCCTCCGCTTCGGTCTCCCCCGGCATCATGAAGACCATCAGTGCCTATCTTCCATAATCGTTCCCATTCTCGATTTTAGATTTTAGATTTTAGATCTTAGATTCCTGTCACCCGCGTCTCCAATCGAAAATCCAAAATTCCTAGACTTCCTCGACCGTGATCTGGTCGTTGGTGTAGATGTCGATCTGCGAGGCGATGAGCAGCCCCTCGCGGACGATGTCTTTCGCCGACAGATCCGGCCGGTGCTTCAAGAGCGCCCGAGCCGCCGCGAGCGCGAATGCGCCCCCCGAGCCGATCGCGAGAACTCCCTCCTCCGGCGAGATCAGGTCTCCGGTGCCGGAGATCAGCAGAGAGCTCGTCTTGTCGGCCACGATCAGGAGCGCCTCGAGCTGCCGCAGAATCTTGTCGGTGCGCCAGTCCTTGGCGAGCTCGATGGCGGAGCGGTCGAGGTTGCCGCGGTGCTCCTCGAGCTTCATCTCGAAGCGCGAGAAGAGCGCGAAGGCATCGGCCGATGACCCGGCGAAGCCCGCGAGGACCTCTCCCCCCTTCAGCCGCCGGATCTTGGCCGCCGTCTGCTTCATGATCGTCGTGCCGATCGTGACCTGGCCGTCCGAGGCCATGGCAACCTTGCCCGCGTGGCGCACGCAGACCACGGTGGTGGAATGCCATCGCTGACGAATCATCGGAGGGAGATTATCGCAGGGTCACGGTTCACGGCGCGCCAAGGCGCGCAGTCCCGCCTCGATGATCGCGTCTTCTTCCCCTTCACGCGCCGATGGCCGGTCGGCGACGGAAATGTCGGGAGCAATCCCCCTTCCCTCATAGGTCTTCCCGTCCAGGCTTTCGATCGCTCGAGACGAGAACCAAAGCATCGACCCGTCCGGAAGCTTCTGCGCCGCCGCGCCGCCGCTCGCCATGCCGGCGGTCGTCTCGCCGACGATGAGACCAATCTGATGGACGCGGAACTTCAACGCCAGGGCCTCTCCGGCTGACGCCGTGCCGGAATTGACGAGGAGGACCGAGGGCAAGGGCTTGTACGCCGGCGGCACGAGCCGTTTCCCGTCGCGCGAGATCACGTAGTAGTCTGCGGCGCTCCATTGTCCCCGCAGGAAGGTCGGCAGGATATTGGGGTCATAACCTCCGCTGTTACCGCGTGCGTCGAGGAGAAAGCCTTCGATCTCCTGCCATCCGGCGAGTCCCGGCCGCGCGCGGGCGACCTCCGCGCGGTCGAGCAGCATGTCCACGATAGCGAGCGCCGTTTCGGCGCTCATTCCCCAGAGACGCGCGTAACCATACGCCTTCCCGCCGCGGCGGATGACGCGCGCGCTCGCCCAGACCAGTGCGTCTCCGGCCTGCTCGGGTTCCCGAACGAGTCGATCCGTGCGCGGCGACCCGCCTGGACTTTGCCATGTCACCTCCACAGCCGTTCTGGGCGCTCCTTCGAACGCGAAGAAAAGGTCGCGGAAGTTGACTCTCTCGCGGCCGTACTTCTTGCCGTCGACCGAGACCACTCGGTCCCCCACCTTCATCCCCGCGCGAGCGGCCGCGCTTGCCGGCATCACTCCCTTGACCGCGTATCCATCCGCATCCTCCCCGATGCGCAGACCCGCCGTGCCCCAATTGCGCTCGGGCAGGCGGCCGGCAGGAACGCGAAACGTGTGCGAATCCTGGAGGATCGTCAGAAGACGGTCATAGACGGCGTTCCCCTCGGAGGGGGACGCGGCGCCGGCGAGCTCTCCGGCCGCCCTCGAGACGGCCGCGTCCCAGTCCACGCCTTTCAGCTTTGGATCGAAGAAGCCTTCCCGAATCGTCTTGTCGATCTCGGCGAGCACGGGGGAAAGGGGGGGCCGATCGGGAACGGCCGTCCAGGCTACGCCGCATGCGGCGAGAGCGAGTGTCGTGGCGACCCAACCTGGAACTTGGAACTTGAAACTTGAAAGCCGTCTCATGCCTTCGGGTGCGCATGCCGGTACACCTCGCGCAGGGTCGCCGCGTCGAGGTGGGTGTACTTCTGCGTGGTCGAGAGCGAGGCGTGGCCGAGAAGCTCCTGGATCGCGCGCAGGTCCGCTCCGGCCTGAAGAAGGTGCGTGGCGAAGGTGTGGCGCAACGCGTGCGGGGAGATCTCCTCAGGCAGCCCCGCTGCGCGCAGCCGGCGCTTCAAGAGCCGCGCCATCGAGCGCGGCGTGAGTCTCCCTCCTCGCGAGTTGACGAAGAGCGGCTCTCCTCCACCCGCATCGTCCTGCCTGGCGCGATGACGCAGCGCGGCGCGCGAGGGCAGGTATGCGCGGAGCGAATCCTCCGCGGCCTCGCCGAAAGGGACGATGCGCTCGCGATCTCCTTTTCCCATCACCCGCACGAGACGCGACGAGAAGTCCACGTCTTCGATATCCAGCCCCGCCGCTTCGGAGACCCGCAGACCCGTCGCGTAGAGAAACTCGAAGAGGGCCCGCTCTCTCTCGGGGATGAAGCCCTCGTCCTCGGCCGAGAGCAGGCGCTCGGTGTCGGGAAGCGTCATCGCCCGCGGCAGAGTCTTCGGTACGCGCGGCGAAGGCAACCCCTTGGCCGGGCTCTTCTCGATGTGCCCTTCCCGGCAAGCCCACCGAAAAAAGGAGCGCAGCGTCGAGAGATGCCGCGCCAGAGACCGGTTCGACAGCCGGGCGCGATGGAGATAGGCCAGGTACGACCGGACGGCCAGGGTGTCGACACGCGAGAGCGGAGTCTTGCCCGCGCCTTGGTGCGCGAATTCCCGTTCCCAGAAGCCGGCGAAGCGGTCGAGGTCGCTTCGATAAGCCAGGACGGTGCGCGGAGAGAAGCGGCGTTCGTCGGCCACGTAGGACTGGAATCCGTCGATGGCACGGGAAAGGGAGATCACGCGCAATCAGTGTAGCGCCCCGCACCCGAATACAATGCGCCGCCATGGAGTTGCGGCCCTTCCGCTCGATCCGATTCTCGCCGCGGGTCATCCGTCAGAGGGGCCTCTCGGCCGTCTTCGCCCCTCCCTACGACCAGATCTCTTCCGAAAGACGGGCTCGGTTCTACGATCAGGCGCCCGAGAACATCGTCCGCATCACTTATCCGAAGCCCGATAGCCCGGACCCGTACGCGGGCGCGGCGAAGACGCTGGCGGACTGGCTCGCGGACGGAACGCTCGAGAGGGAACGCCGTCCAGCGCTCT
>DASXTI010000031.1:0-7809 GCA_036505535.1 Thermoanaerobaculia bacterium | reverse complement strand
GCAACAAGCCGAAAGCCTTTGTCGGAGATCCAGAACCCCAGCGTCGTCTGAGCACTCTCCTTCGAATCCTGTCGTAGGCGTGACCCCGGATAGACCGGCAAGCCGATCTCCTTGAGGTCCGCCTCGTTTTTTACCGTGGCGCTGCCCTTGGACGTCGTGACCTCGACGCCTTGAGAGAGGGAAAAGAGCCTCGAGGAAAGAAGGAGGATGGATAACAGTTGGAACATGATGACCTCCGCTTCCTCTAACGCAAACGAGCCGGCTCAGGTTCCCTCAGGTTCCGGGTCTGCCTTTGGTGATCGCATCGCGAATAGTCTCCGCGAATTCTTGCCCTGGTTCGCAGCGCGAGGAGTCTCCCAGAGGGAAGGAGCCTCGCGCTGCGGGAGCGAGCGTGCCAACGCGAGCGACGAGGCGCCGCGGGAGCGAGAGCGCAGCGAGCGCGACGGATTGGTCGGGGCGGCCGGGATCGAACCGGCGACCACCTGCTCCCAAAGCAGGTACGCTACCGCTGCGCTACGCCCCGAGAGGCGCGATTATCCCATCCATAGCCGGGCCGCTTGAACAAGGATTTCATCCTTGCTAAAGTAAGATCATGGCAAAGGTAACAAGCAAGCTTCAGGTCACGATTCCGAAGGCGATCGCAGAGCGGCATCGAATCCGTCCGGGGGACCGGATCGAGTTCGTGTCCGCTGGAGAGGTGATTCGCGTCGAGCCCGCGGGCCGCCACAAGCCGCTGTCCGTAAAGGAGCGTCTCGACCTCTTCGACGCAGCCACGCGGAGGCTGCGGCGTCGACGGTGGACTGGACCTGTTCCGGCGGACCGAGGATGGAAGCGCGAGCACCTCTACGATCGTGGCTTCCCTCGTTGACACGAACGTCCTCGTCTATTCCTACGACGCGCGGTTCCCGGGAAAGCGGGGCGTCGCCACGCGGCTTCTTCGGAAGGGTATCGAGACAGGCTCGCTGCGTCTGCCGCATCAGGTGCTCGTCGAGTTCGTGGCCGTCGTGACCCGGCCGCTCCCCCAGGGCGGATCTCTTCTCTCGCTCGAAGAGGCACTGCAACAGACCGAGGAGTTGCTGGCGGAGCTTCCCGTCATCTATCCGAATGTGGACATCGTACGGCTGGCGGTGAGGGGAACCGCGACGTACAGGCTCTCGTGGTTCGATGCCCACCTGTGGGCCTACGCCGAGTACTACGGGCTCGAGGAGATCCTGACGGAGGATTTCGAGCACGGTCGGTTGTACGGTACAGTGCGCGCCGTCAATCCTTTCGTAAAGCAGAAGTGATGCATCGCGAATACTTCGCCTGGGACTCGCCCACGCTCGGGCGCAAGATGGAGCACCTGTGGTTTGGCCACGCGGGCTATCCCATGATCTGGTTTCCGACCTCGCAGGGTCGCTTCTATCAGAACGAGGACTTCGGCTTGATCGGCGCGGTGGGCGACTCAATCGAAAGCGGAGCGCTCCAGGTCTGCTGTGTCGACAGCGTGGATGCCGAGAGCTTCTACGCGCGCAGCCGCCATCCGGCCGAGCGGATCCGGCGGCACGACCAATACGACCGCTATCTTGCCAGCGAAGTCGTCCCGTTCATCCGCAACAAGGCCAAGGCCAGCGGCCGTGTCGGAACGCTCGGTACCTCCTTCGGCGCCTACCACGCCGTCAACTTCGGTTTTCGGCACCCCGATCTCTGCGACAAGGTCGTCGGCTTCTCGGGGAAGTACGACATCCACAACTTTCTCGACGGATACTGGGACGAGCTCTGTTACTTCCACTGCCCGACGGCGTACGTGCCGAACATGGACGGCGAATGGGTCGGGAAGCTCTCGACGATGGATATCTGTGTGGTCACCGGCGCGACCGACAACATCCTGTCAGGCACGACCGACATGCTGCGGATCCTGGGCGAGAAGCGAATCCCCAACCGCGGCAGCGTCTGGGACGCGCCCTACGGACACGACTGGCCATGGTGGAAGGCGCAGATCCGCCAGTACGTGCCGTAGGCGGAAATATATAAGCAGTTACTTATATATTGGAGCGCGGGCACATCGTTCCGACAGCACCCCAAAGTCACACCGTTTGAGACCTGACCCCCGAATTACTTCCGGACGTGGCGGTACTCCCCGGACGGATCGGTCTGCTTGAGCTCCTTGACCTCGCCGTCGAGGAGGACGAACTCGTACACGACGTCGGAGAACTCCTTGACGTGGAACTTGCGCGGCTTCCAGGGGATGAGAGCCTGGAACGGCTCGCCCGGAAAGAGCAGGCCCAGCGTTCGATCCTCCTTGAGAACGACCTGGAACTTGAATCCGGTCGGCGTCTCGTAGGTCCCGGCGTAGGGGCGCAGCGTCGCGAGCGCCGACAGCTCCGCGGGAGGGCGGCGAAGGAAGGAGACCTCGGCCTCGTCGAGAGAAAGGAGCGCCCTGTCCACCTCGCCCTGGGGGCTGGTCGCGAAATTCACGGACCACTTGCCGTCCTGCTCGTCGTCCGGAGTATCGAACCGGTCGTAGTGAAAGTGGGAGAGCGGCAGCCGGATCTTGTGGAAGTCGAACAACAGCGCGTCGTCCTTCTTCGATATCGTGACGACGCCGTAGGCGGGATGCGCGAACTCGCCGACGTAGTCGTCGATGGGGTGCGACGGTTTGGTCCCGGAGACCCGATCCCCGCCGGCCATCGCGCGGGCCTCCTTGCCTGCCTGCTTCCCCTTCTTGCGGATCTCGAGGCCGCGTTCGCTCCAAGGAGTCTGGCTCATTCCGAGGAGTCGCTCGAAGACGTTGTAGGAAACAATGTTGTAGAGCGGTGCGGCATGGTCACCGATGACGAGGACGATGACCCCGACTCCATCCTGGGGCATGCAGCCCACCTGGGAGTGGAAGCCATTGATGTCGCCGCCGTGGAAGGCGATCAGGTGGCCCCGGTATGACGCCGTGAACCGGCCCGTCCCGTACGCCTCGTTCAGGAGCTCGCCGTATCCCCGCGCTTCGAGCTGGGCGTTCGGCAGTGCGATCGCGGGCTCCAGCGTCGCCTTCACGACGGCTGCGGGGATCACGGCCTTGCCTGCGACCTTGCCGTCATTCTGGAGTGCGATGAGCCACTTCGAGAGGTCTCCGATGTTCGAGTTGATCGCGCCGGCGGGTCCCACGCCGACCTGCTCGCGATAGTAGGGGATCTCGTACAGCTCGTCGGAGTCCCGCCGTTCCGTGTAGGGGACGCCGTGGTCGGGCTGCTTCAAGACGTCGTCGATGGAGAAAACCGTGCTGGTCATCCCGAGCGGTACGAAGAGGCGCTCGCGCACGAACTCTTCCCACGTCTTCCCGGACAGAAGCTCCACCACATAACCGGCGCTGGCGTACATCATGTTGTTGTAGAGAAAGGTCTGCCGCATCGGCTGGGTCGGTTCCAGGTACTTGAGGCGCTCGAAGAGCTCCTTGCGCGTGAAGTCGGACTTGTACCAGATGAGGTCATGGCGCGTGATCCCGGTGCGGTGCGAAAGCATGTCGCGGATCGTCACTTTCGCATTTAAGTCGTCGTCGTAGAACTGGATCGTCGGAACGAACCGCCGGATCGGCTTGTCCCAGTCGAGCTTCCCGTCTTCGACCAGCAGCCCGATCGCCACGGCGGTGAAGAGCTTCGTGTTCGAGGCGATCGGTTGGGTCGTCGCCGGCGTGAACGGGAGCTTCTTTCCGTAGTCGCGAAAGCCGTAGCCCTTGGCGAAGACGAGCTTGTCCTTGACCACGATGCCGACGCCGATGCCGGGGACGTTCCAGTCGCGAACAATCTTCGCCATATAGGCGTCGAAGCCCTTGAGCTTTCTGGCGACACCGGGGTCCTCCGCGCCAAGAGCGGTGAGCGGGACGACGCCCGCCAGGACAGAAATGAAGAGAAGGACTCGCGTCGCCCTCGAGGTCACCAGGCGGATTCCCGTCATGTGAGTACTCCTTGCTGGATCGATGCTCTCAGCCGCGCGCCGCGGCGGCTTTGCGTGCGATGAGGAGAAAGCCCTTGGCCTTCGCGTCCTTCTCGAGTTCCTCCAGCCGCGCGCGGCCGGCCGAGGCTTTCCCGGAGCGCAGGTCGGTCTGGGCCAGAGCGAGTCGAGCCTCAAGCGCCTCGCCGTACATCCCTCCGCGGCGGGCCTCTTCGAGCGCGGCGCGCAGCTCTCTTCCCGCGTCGGGGAAGTGGCCTGCCTTCAGATCGACCCTTCCGGCGGCGAGGCGGACGGCGAAGCGGACATACAGGGTGTCGCTCTTCGCCGACACCGCCCTGGCGGCCGAAATCTCCTTCTGCGCCTCCGCCAGCTTGCCCTGGGCGGCGAGCGCCTCTGCGAGCGCGGCTAAGGCCGTGGCTTGCTCGTCGCGGAGCCCTTCCTTCGCGAGCACCTCGGCGCAGTTGCGCGCCAGAGCCTCGGCCTCCCGTGGCTTGCCCTCCTCGTTGGCGAGCCCGGCGAGGGAGACGCGCGTCTCTGCGGCCCGAACGGCCTGCGCGAGCTCTTCGCGGATGGAAAGCGATTCTTGCAGAAACCGGTGCGCGGCGGCGAAGTCTCCTTGCGTGGCGGCGAGCTCGCCGAGGTCCCGCAGCGTGAAGGACATCGAGCTCCGATTACCGATCTCTTTCTTGAGGGACAGGGCCTCTTCGAACATCTTCTGAGCCCCGTGAAGGTCACCCTGGGTCGCGAGGACTCGGCCCGTGTTGTTGACCTCGACGGCGATCGCGCTTTTCTCTCCCAGTTCGCGAAGGATGGCGAGCGACTCCTCGTGCTTGCGGAGCGACCCGGCCATGTCTCCCTGGTACTGGAGGATGCTCGCGATGTTCCCGAGCGAACCCGCCACGCCTCGCTGGTTGCCCAGCCGGCGCTGAAGCTCGAGAACACGCTCGTGAATGCGCTTGGAGTCCTCGTTGTCGCCCGCGTCGCCTGCGATGTTGGCCAGGTCGTTGAGCGCGGAGGCCTCGCCTCCCTCGTTTCCGCTCTCGCGGCAGATCGCGAGGGCCTGCTCGATGAACGCTCGGGCTTCCTTCAAGTCTCCCTGGCGGTACGCGTTCGTTCCGATCCGCTGGAGCGCCCGGGCCACGCCGCCGCGATCGCCGGCCGCTGCAGACGTCTGTCTCGCCTCTTCGAAGAGGACGACGGCCCGCTTGGGATCCCCGAGCGAGGCCGCGGCATCGCCTCGCGAGAGCCTGGCCTCCGCCGCGAGCAGGCGAGCGCCGGCGGCGTCGGCCTTCCGAGAGGCGCTCTCGGCGGCCGCCTGCTCACGCTTGTAGTCGGAGAGGGATCCGGCGGCCCGCGCCAGCGCCAGATCGATGCGCGCATCCTCGGACGCCGGAGTCGGAAGCTTCCGAAGCGATTCGGCCGTCGCGAGCGAGTCCTTGCGGCTCCCGGCCGCGAGCTCGACCGCGGCCAGACGCAGGCCATACTCGAGGTTGTCGGGGAAGAATCCCCAGAGCGTCCGGTAGATCTCCACCGCCTTGTCCCACTCGCGGACGGTCTCGCGGTAGCGTCCTTCGACGGCGAGGCGGTCTTCGCGCCAGAGGTTGCCGGAAAGATCGAACGCCTTGCGCGCCTGCTCCCGCGCCTTGCCGTCGTATCCCAGCGTCGACCACGAGGCCGCCAGGGCGGCGTGGGCCATCGGGTACTGCGGGTCAGCCGCGACGGCCTTCTCGAGAAGGTCGCGCGCCCCGAGTGCATCGAAAACGCGGAGCCGCGCAAGGCCCTCCGCGTAGAGCCGAGCCCCTTCGGAACTGGACGGCAGCGAGGCGCGAGCCCCGCCGGCCTGCGCCGCCGACAGCTCGCCCACGCCCAGGCGCTCCCGGAGCTTCGATCCCGTCTGTGAGACCAGATCCAGGAAATTCGACTCGGTCCCGGTCTGGGCAAGGGAGGCGAGCGTCTCGCCGGAGGCGGCGTCCTGAACCCGTACGTCCAGGCGGATCTGCCCTCCCGTCTCCTTGCCCAGGCTCACGTACGAGCCCAGGACCACAAAATCCGTCCCGAGGTTCTTTCGGATGCGTGCGAGCGTGTCGCCCGCGAGGCTCTCCGCATCGTTGAGCGCGAGCTCGAGCTTGGCACGAGCGACGTTTTCGCCGGAGATCGTCCGCAGCTTCTCCCCGGCGGCGAGCTCCGTCGTCAGCATTTCGGAGAATGCCGCCGAGAGCCAGGCCTCCTCCGGCCGCCCCGCGAGGTTCTTGAAGCCGAGGACCGCGACCGAGCGGCGGACTTTCACGGGACCGGCGGGTCCGCTGCGGCGTGCGAGGTAGTAACCGAGCCCCGCGGCGACGAGAAGAAGCGCGGCGACGACCGCGAGAAGGGCGCGTCGCTGCCGCCGTCCCGCCCGAACGGTCTCGCCGCCGAGAGCCTGGACGACGTCGGTCGCCCTCGCGAAACGGTTGGCCGGGTCGCGCTCGAGGCAGCGCAGAATCGCTGCCTCCCACTTCCGGTCGAGGTCGGGAATGCTGGTGCGGGGCGAGGGGGGAGGCTCCTTCAGGCGCTTGACCGCCGTCGAGATCGCCGAATCGCCGACGAACGGCCACTTTCCCGTCACCATCTCGTACATCACGACGCCGAGCGCGTAGATGTCCGCCGAAGCCGTGACCTCGCCCCCCTCGACCTGCTCGGGCGCCATATAGAGTGGCGTCCCCGCGACGGCTCCCGTGCCCGTCATCGAGGCGGCGAATCCGTCCTTTCCGGCCGAGCCGCGCGCCAGGCCGAAGTCCGTCACGACGGCGCGCACGCCCTTCTCCGTCTCGACGAGCATGACGTTGCCGCTCTTGAAGTCGCGGTGCACGATCCCGGCCTCGTGCGCGGCGTCGAGCGCGGAGGCCATCTGGGCAACGATCGGGAGCGCCTCCGCCGTCGTCAGCCGCCCCACTCGGGAAACGCGCGCCGCGAGCGTCTCGCCCGGCAAGAGCTCCATCGTCAGGAAGGTGACGGATTTCGCGCCGTCCCGATGGAAGCCGAGGTCGAAGATCCGGCTGACGTTGGGATGCGTCACCTTGTGCGCGAGGTGGATCTCGCGCCGGAAACGCTCCATCATCGCGGGATCGGCGGCGATCTCGGGCCGGATCGTCTTGAGCGCCACGCGGGCGCGCAGCTCCCGGTCCTCCGCCTCGTAGACCTCGCCCATGCCGCCTCGGGCGATGAAGCGCACGATCCGATAACGATCCGCGACGAGGTCGCCCGATCGGAGGGTTTGGTCTTCGGGAGGCGCCGGAGGCCCTTCCTCGCCGTAGGGCGTCGTCGCCGCGAAGGTCTCGTCGTCCCGGGAATCGGACATCGTGTGGTGCGCGAATTATCTCTTAGCGGGCCGCGGAGAACTCGCCCTTCGGCCAGAGACACCCACTCGATCCGACCCAGGTGCGATCCTTGTTGAACGCGACGCCCATCATCTTGCCCTGGGACAGGCGAGCGAGGGTCGTGACGGGAAATGGCTTGCCGTCGCGCCAGACGAACATGATGCGGACCTCGACCTTCGAGAAGGTACCGTCGGTTGTTTCGATCGCCGGCGCGTACTCGACCTTGCGCATCAGGATGGTGTGCGGACGTTGCTCGTCGGGCACGGTCGCCAGATCCGCCGGCGTCACTTCGACCTTGACGCCTGAGCCCGCGAAGGAGAAGAGAGGCTTCAAGACCCAGTTCGAGGGATCTTGCGGGGGCACCGCGAGATCCGAGAGAAAGACCGCTTCGGGTACGGCCGGGTGACGAAGCTCCGGCAGGCAATGCTTGCTCCACCGGAAGTACCAATTCGGATGTCCCGCCCAGGAGACGTCGAACGGCTGGCGGAGATCGAACGGAAAGGCGGTCCTCTTCGCCTCGAGCTCGTCGAAG
>DASXTI010000030.1:0-8797 GCA_036505535.1 Thermoanaerobaculia bacterium | reverse complement strand
GACGCCAAGTCCAGAAGAACGGACTTGTTCGAGTTGGGCAAGCCTTAAGGCTCAGAAAACGCACTGCTTAGGGCTAGGAAGAATATTTAGCGCCGAGAAAGCGAATTAGACCCTTGGCCAGCTCTCTCCCGGCGCGAGCTCAATAACTTCCGTCGAGACGCCGCGTTTCTTCAATTCGTCTCGCAGCGCCGCGGGGGTGCCGGACAGCACCGGAAAGGTGCCCCAATGCATGGGAATGACGCGTGGGGCCTTCAGCAGCTCGCAGGCCTTCGCGGCTTCGCGCGGGCCCATCGTGTAGAAGTCGCCGATGGGGAGGAGTACCAGGTCCGGTTCGTAGAGCTCGGCGATCAACGCCATGTCGGAAAAAACGTTCGTGTCTCCGGCGTGGTAGATCTTGAAACCATCTTCGAACGTCATCACGTACCCGCATGGCTCACCGGCGTAGACGACTCCCGAATCGGTCGCCGCGCTGGAGGAATGGTCGGCATGGACCATCCGGAACTCGATCCCGGACACAACCTGCTTGCCGCCCTTGTTCATCGCGGATGTTTTCTCGACGCCTTTGCTCCCGCCGAAGAGCCCGAGCTCATACGCTCCGATCACGGTGGCACCCGTCGTCTTCGCCACGGAGATCGCGTCGTCGCCGAAGTGGTCGAAGTGTCCGTGAGTGGCCGCAATCACGTCGAGCCGGCCGAAGTCGAAACCCTTCGGGAACTTCGGGTTGTTGGCGGTGAACGGATCGATCGCGACCCGCGCGCCCTTCGGCGACTCTATGAGAAACGCCGCATGACCGAGCCAGGTGATCCTGCCGCCGAACTGCTTCTCAGACACCTCGAACCTTTCTCTGCTCTCGTCGGCGCGTCGAGCGCCGCTCAAAATGTCTGACCGAGCCAGGTCACCTTGCCACCGAAACGCTCTCCCATCTCAATCCAAAATCTAAAATCTAAAATCCAAAATCAGATCGTTCCCCAGTCGATCATCGGGGTCAGCGTACGGACGAATGCCTCCAGGCCCTTCCGGTCCTCCGCGTCGAAGCGGTCCGTTTCGGGCGAGTCCACGTCCAGCACGCCGCGCAGTTGCCCGCTGGCGAGGATCGGCACGACGATCTCCGAGCGCGACGCCTCGTCGCAGGCGATGTGCCCGGGAAAGGCGTGCACGTCGGGAACGACGAGCGTCTCGCGGCGTGCGGCCGCGGTCCCGCAGACCCCTCTGCCGAGGGGGATGCGGACGCACGCGGGTCTACCCTGGAACGGCCCCAGCACCAGCTCTTCTGCCCGAAGCAGATAGAAGCCGCACCAGTTGATCCGCTCGAGCGCTCCCGCCAGAAGCGCCGACGCGTTGGCGAGGTTGGCGAGCGCGTCGGCCTCGCCCTCCAGCAGCGACGCGAGAGAAGCCGTCAGCTCCCGATAGAGCTCCGGCTTTCCCCGGCTGCGGTCGATCGCCGCGTCGAACACGGGGCGATTCTACTCGGATACCCGTACTCCATAATGCGGGCGCATGTCCGGCCTGCGCGGCCGATCGCTCGCGATGTACATCGGCCTCTGCGCGGTGTGGGGCTCGACCTGGCTCGTCATCAAGATCGGGCTGCGGGATCTTCCGCCGCTGCGTTTTGCCGGAATGCGGATGGCGCTCGCCTTTTTCCTGCTGACGCCGCTCGCTCTGTTGCGGTCCGGGACGCGTGCCACGCCGCGGCAGAAGCCTTGGATCGCCTGGGCCGGCTTTCTGCAAATCGGGATCTCCTACGCCTGCGTCTTCGTGGCCGAGCAATGGATCGACTCGGGCTTGGCGGCGCTGCTCTTCGCGACCTTCCCGATCTTCGTTGGGCTCTTCGCGCACTATCTGCTGCCGGACGAGCCGCTGACGGCGCGCACGCTCCTATCGGCGGTCCTGGGCCTTGCGGGCGTCGCCGTCATCGAGGCGCCGGCGGCCCGGGCGGCGCTCTCGGCCGAGACGCGGGGGCTCTTAGCGGGCGGCTCGCTCATGCTCGTTTCGGCGCTGACCGCCGGCTACGCGAACGTCATCAACAAGAAACATCTGGGCGGGGTCCCCCCTTTTCGCAACGTCTGGGGCCAGACCCTCGTCGGCTCCTCGCTCCTGCTTCTCCTCGCTCTCCTCTTCGAGCGCGGCGCGCCGTCGCGCTGGACCCTCGGCTCCGCCGGCGCGCTCGCCTACCTGGCGGCCATCGGCACGGCGCTTCCGTTTGCGGGACTCTTCTGGCTGATCCGGCGGGTGCCCGTCGCCGTGATCGGGACGATTCCGGTCGTCGACACCGTCATGGCGGTCCTTCTCGGCAATCTCGTGCTCGGCGAGACGCTGTCTCCGCGCGTCCTCGTGGGAGGCGCCTTCATTCTGCTCGGAGTTCTTCTCGTCGCCGTGCCGCCGCGCGCCGCGGCCGAATCCGGCGCGTCTTACCGTCCGTAGATGGGGAGCCAGGGACGCGTGAGGTAGTCCGAGACGGTGATGATGATGAGCAGGGCGAGCCAGAAGATGCTGGCCGCCACGACGAACGCGGTCAGCTTCGGCGAGTAGCGCAGGTGCATGAAGATGAGCGCGACGAGCAGGGCCTTGGTCACCGCGATCGCCAGCGCGAGAGGGGTGTTCCAGACGCCGAGGTGCTGATAAGCGGCCCAGACCGTCAGGGTGGTGAAGGCCATCAGGGCGGCAAAGACGCCGAAGTAGGCGGACAGCCTCGGCGCGTGCGGCTTCTTCAGGCTCACAGCGTGTGCCTCCCGAGCAGATACAGCAGCGGGAAGAGGAAGATCCAGACGATGTCGACGAAGTGCCAGTAGAGGCCGACCATCTCGACCGGCGTGTTGTACCGCCTCGTGAACTCGCCGCGCCGCGCCTTCGCGACGAGCCAGCTCAACAGGCCGACGCCGATGATCATGTGGAGGGCATGGAGTCCCGTCATGCAGAAGTAGAGAGAGAAGAACATCTCGCTCTGCCGCGGGAGTCCCTCGGGCACGACGAAATGGGCCCCCGGCACCTCGTGGTGGTCGAACTTCTGCTTGTACTCGATGACCTTGACGCCGAGGAACGTGGATCCGAGAAGGATCGTGAAGAAGAGGAAGAGCACGATGAGCTTGCGCCTCCCGTGCGAAGCGGCCCAGACCGCGAGGGCCATCGTGAGCGAAGAGAGGATCAGGACGGCCGTGTTGAAGGCGCCCAGACGGATGTCGAGCAGGTTCGACGCGCCTTCGAAGGCCCGGCGATAGGCGGCGCGGTAGACCACGTACGCCGTGAACATTCCGCCGAAGAAGAGGACCTCCGTGACGAGGAAGATCCACATGCCGAGAGCCGAGGCCTCCTTCTGGGCCTCCAAGTCGACGAAGTGATGCCGGAGCTCCCTCGGCGCTTCGGGCGCGACGGCTTGGGCCGCGTCAGCCAACGGCCACCTCTTTTTCTCCCGCGGTCAGGTAGTCGTAGGGCTTGCCGGTGACGACCGGCGTGGTCGGGAAATTTTCGGTCGGCGGAGGCGACGGCGTCTGCCACTCGAGGCCGGTCGCGCCCCAGGGATTGTCCGCGGCGTCCTTTCCGTAGCGCATCGACCAGATGAAATAAACGAGAGGGATGACGTATCCCACGCCCAGGATCGACGCCCCGGCCGTCGACATGACGTTCAAGACCTGGAACTCGGGCGGATAGGCGTGATAACGGCGAGGCATTCCCAGGTAGCCCAGGATGAATTGCGGGAAGAACGTCAGGTTGAAGCCGATGAAGATGACCCACGCCGAGACGCGCGACCAGAGCTCGGGATAGAGCTTTCCGGAGATCTTGGGCCACCAGAAGTGCAGTCCCCCGAGGTAGCCCATGATCGTGCCGCCGACCATGATGTAGTGGAAGTGCGCGACGATGAAGTACGTGTCGTGCACATGGATGTCGAGTCCCAGCGCGGCGAGGAAGAGTCCCGTGAGCCCTCCGAAGGTGAAGAGACCGATGAAGCCGAGCGCGTAGAGCAACGGCGTCTGGTACGACACCGAGCCCCTGTAGAGCGTCGCCGTCCAGTTGAACACCTTGATCGCCGACGGGATCGCCACCATGAACGAGATGATCGAGAAGACCAGCCCGGCGTAGACCGACTGTCCCGAGACGAACATGTGATGGCCCCAGACCAAGAAGGAGAGGACGGCGATCGCGATCGAGGAGGCCGCGATGAACTTGTAGCCGAAGATCGGCTTGCGCGAGAACGCCGTCACCAGCTCGCTGATGACGGCCATCGCGGGCAGGATCATGATGTAGACCGCCGGGTGCGAGTAGAACCAGAAGAGGTGCTGGAAGAGCACCGGGTCCCCTCCCTGGGCCGGGTTGAAAATGCCGAGGTAGAAGAGGCGCTCCGCGGCGACGAGCAGCAGGGTGATCGCGATGACCGGCGTTCCGAGGATCTGGATGATGCCCGTGGCGTACATGCCCCAGCAGAAGAGGGGCATGCGCATCCAGGTCATGCCCGGCGCGCGCATCGTGTGGATCGTCACGAGAAAATTCAGGCCCGTCAGGATCGAGGAGAATCCCGCGATGAAGATTCCGACCGCCGTCACCACGACCCAGTCGTTGGAGTAGACGGTGCTGTAGGGCGTGTAGAACGTCCAACCCGTGTCCACGCCGCCGTGCACAACCGCCCAGAGGGCCGTCAGGCCTCCTATGATGTAGAGGTACCAGGACAGAAGGTTCAGCCGCGGGAAGGCCACGTCCTTGGCCCCGATCATCAGTGGGATCAGAAAGTTCCCGAGCACGCCTGGAATGCCCGGGATCATGAAGAAGAAGATCATCATGACGCCGTGCGTCGTGAAGAGCTTGTTGTACGTCTCGGACTGAAAGACGTCGCCGGGAGGGGTCAGCAGCTCCAGCCGGATCAGACCGGCGAAGATCCCGCCGATCGCGAAGAAGAAGGTGACGCCGATCAGGTACAGGATCGCGATCCGCTTGTGGTCGGTCGTCAGCAGCCACGACTTCACGCCGTAGCGGACGTTCAGATAGTTCTCGCGGCGCGATTCGTTCGTCACGGCATGCTCGACTTTCTCTCCGGGGCGGGGGTCGGAGCCGGCGCCATGCCCCCCGCGGCCGCGGGGGCCGACGAGAGCGACTTGATGTAGGCGATGAGCTGGAGCAGGCCCTCTTCGCTGATCAGCCCCTGAAACGTCGGCATGATCGGCGGATAGCCCGCGACTATCTTGGCCTGCGGATTCACGATCGACTCGCGGATGTACGCCTCATCGGCGATCAAGGTCTGGCCGTTCTGCAGATGGATCTCTTTTCCGAAGAGCCCCGCCAGCGACGGGCCGCGCGCCCCCGGCTGATCTCCGTGGCAGGTGTTGCAGGCGTGCTCGGTGAAGCGCTTGGCGCCGGCCGAAGCGAGTGTCTCTCCGGGAGCGCCGCCCGAGAGCCAGACCTGGTAGTCGGCCGGCGTCATGACGTAGATCCAGCCGATCATGTTCGAGTGCCGCGTGCCGCAGTACTCGGCGCAGAAGAGATGGTACTTGCCGGGCTTCGTCGGCTCGAACCAGGCGGTCGCGAAGCGTCCGGGGACCACGTCGCGCTTGAAGCGAAACGCCGGGATGAAGAAGCTGTGGATGACGTCCTCGGAAGCCATCGTCAAGCGTACCGGCTGGCCCACCGGAATGTGGAGCTCGTTCATCTCGCGGTGGCCGTCGGTGTGCTGGATCTTCCACATCCATTGCTTGCCGGTCACGTAGATGTCCAGAGCGTTGGCCGGCGGCCGCGTGATCCGGAAGTAGACGCTCGAGCCCCAGAAAAACATGATCAGCACGAGCCCGAGGGGGATCACGGTCCAGACGATCTCGAGAAGACCCGACTCGTGCACCGGCCCGGCGATCTCGTCCGGCGCCTTGCGGTGGAACTTGATCGCGAAGACGACGACGAGTGTCGCGATCAGTAGCGAGAAGAAGGCCGTCACGACGATCATGAACAAGTAGAGGTGGTCGACGTTTCGAGCGAAGGTCGATGCCTGTTCCGGAAAGAACGGCATCATCGACCCTCTGCCGCGGCCGCGCGGACCTGCCGTCTCCGGCGGCGCGACATGATTCCGATGGAAACCGCGATGAGGGCGACGGTCAAAATCCCGGCGGCGCGCATGATGTGGATGACGGCGGCGCCGTACTTTCCGCGCGTGGGGTCGTAGTGGAAGCAGTACAGGAGGATCTGATCCACCGGCGTCCCGATCCTGCCTGCCGAGGCCTCGACGAGGCCCAGGCGCAGGTCGCGCGGCGCGTACTCGATTCCGTAGAAGTAGTGCGAGAGCCGCCCTTCCGGGGTGGCGACATAGACGGCGCTGGCGTGCGCGAACTGCTCGATCTTCTCGTCGAAGTGGAATCGAAACCCGATGGACTTCGTCAGCCGCTCGATCGCGGAGCCGTCGCCGGTCAAGAAGTGCCACCCCAGCACCGCGCCGCTCCGGCGGTATCGGGCCAAGTACGCTTCCTTCTTGGCCGCCGCCATTGCGGGCGTTTCGCGGGAGTCGAAGCTGACGGCGATGACGTCGAAGTCGTAACCCGCCGAGATGGTCAGAACCCCGAGCGCGGAGACGAGACCGTTCAAGACCTGGGTGCAGAGCATCGGGCAGTTGTAGTAGACGAGCGCCAGAACGACGGGGCGCTTTCCGAAGTAGTCTCCGAGGTGGACCGCCCGTCCCGTCTCGTCGCGGAACGCCGCGTCGAGAGGCAGCGATTCGTTCAAGCGCTGGTCGATGCCGACGTTCTTCAACTGCTCCGGCTTCTCCTCGGCCCGGACGATCGCCTGTTCCGCCGGCGGCCCCATCGGCTGAGCGACGGCGACCGCCGTGGTGCGGACGGCCGTCCAGGTGAGCGCCACGGCGGCGAAGATTGCGGCGCGCTTCACGGTTTTTTTCCGGGCTTTGCCGGCGGCACCGCCGTCGGGGCGGGCGCCGGCATAACCACGGGAGCGACGGGCAGCGGGCCGATGCCGCGCTCGGCGATCAGGTCCATGGCGCGGTCGATCGGGATGTGGACCGCGCCCGTCGAGCGGTCCATCCAGCCGTAGGTCGACAGGCGCTCCTGCTCCGCCGCTCGAAAATCCTGCCAGTATCGGGCGGAGGAAACCTGGAGTCGCGGCGGCGGCGGGAGCCTCTCGACCCGACGCTCGAGCCCGGCGGCGGCGACGGAGACATCGTCTTTCTTCTCCGCCCGGTGCTCGAGCAGGAAGAAGAGACCGGCCACCATCGCCATCGCGACCGCGGTCAAGATCGTCAAGAGGATGGCGAATCCCACGACGGTGCGAGTCGGGACCTCGTCGGGCTCGGCGGCCACGCCGCGCGCGCCGCGATCATTCGCGTCCATGCGCGAGGGCCTCCTCGAAACCGGGGTCGTTGACGGGCAACAGAGGGCGGTCCAGCAGGTTTCGCGCGAAGAAGGATAGCCAGAGTCCTCCCAGGCCGATCGGAGCGGCGAGGTCCATCCAGTGGACCTGAAAGGCCCCCTTCGAAAAGGCGGGCAACACGAGCCACGCGACGTCGACGAAGCGCATCACGACGAGCAAGACGGCGGCGAGCGAGAGCAGCCGGGGATTGCGGTTGGCCCGTCGCGACAGCAGCAGCAAAAAGGGGAGCACGAAGTTGAAGAGCAACACCGCCAGCCCGACCCATCCCCACCCGCCGCGGAAGCGCGCGAGGTACCAGGAGATCTCCTCCGGGAGATTGCCGGACCAGACGATCAAGTACTGCGAGAAGCTCACGTACGCCCAGAACATCGTGAACGCGAACATCATCTTGCCGAGATCGTGGAGATGACGCGCGCCGAGGAAGTTCGAGACCGGCGCGCGGCCCGAGAGCCGGACGACGGCCGCGGTGGCGAGCGCGAGTGCCCCCAGAGCCTGAGCGACCATGAAGAGGACGCCGTACATGGTCGAGTACCAGCGCGGCTCGAGCGACATGACCCAGTCGATCGATACGAAGGTCGTCGTCAGTCCGTACACCACGAGACCGCCGCCGGAGAGCAGCTGCAGTCGCCGGTTCACGGCTCTTCCGGGGGTTTCGTCCTGCTCGCGCGACCACTTCGTGAGGAAGTACGCCAGCAGCATCCACGCCGCGAACGCGATGGCGGCGCGCGTGACGAAGAACGGGATGTTGAGGTACAGCGTCTTCTTTCGGAGGACTTCGTCCTTCGCCACGATTCCGGCATCGGTCCAGACGTAGAGGCGGTGCATGCCCAGAAGCAGCGGCAGAAAGAGGATCGCCGTCAGCGGAAGCGTCCGCGCTGCGGCCTCGAGCTCGCGCCGGATGGCGATGCCCCATGCGCCGCCCGTCAGATACTGGAGCATCAGGACCGCCAGCGCTCCGACGGCGAGGCCGTTCCAGAAGACGAACGCGAGGAGGTAGGAGCGGAAGAAACGATCGGGGTCGGCGAGTGCTCCGGCCGCGCAGGCGCCGAGCGCGACGACCCCGACGGCGAGGGCCGGTCTCGTGAAACGGCCGACGGTCTCGGACAGCCTCGGGTCGGTCTCTACGTCCATGAAGTCAGCGATCCTCTTTCGACGGCGGCTTGGTCTTGCCCTCGTCGCGGGCGCGCTTCCAGTCCTCGGTGTCCATCGGGAACGGCGCCGGCCGGGCCGCCTCCGATCTCTCGAGCGCGGGGCGTTGCTCCGGCGGCACGTCGGCGATCGTGGTTCGCTGCGAGAGCTGCAGCGCGCGGACGTAGGCGGCGATCGCCCAGCGGTCCGAGCGTTCGATCTGGGTCGAGTAGTCCGGCATCGATCCGAAACCGTTGGTCATGACGTCGAAGAAGTAGCCGATCGGCACCTCGCGCAGGCGGTCGATGTGGTAGGAGGG
>DASXTI010000029.1:0-25360 GCA_036505535.1 Thermoanaerobaculia bacterium | reverse complement strand
GGAGCTCGCCCGGCCGCCGTCGAGCGCGTGGTTGTTGGGATTGATCCACTGCGCGAGCGCGTAGGCGAGCCGGGCGACCGCATGGGGGGGCTTCAGCATCTGGCCCGCGTAGAGGGGGTGGAAGTAGGGATAGTTGTCCTGGAGCCGGCCGGCCACCTCGAGGAGCACCTTCTCGATTTCCGGCAAGTTCGAGGGTCTCGCGTCGCGAGATGGAAGCGCGCGGAATCCCTCCTCGAGCAAGTCGAGGGCGGCGCGCAGGATCGACAACGAGGCCTGATCGAGCGCGCGACGGCCGGAGTCGCTCATCCTCGTGACCCTTCGAACGCACGCCGAACGTTCGCACGGCGAAGGAACCAGATCGTGGCGCTCAGCAGCCCCCCACGATGAGTGCGGCATTCATGACATTCTTCGCTGCCAGGTTTCGGATGAGGTCGTCGACGAAGTGAATCCTCGGATCGCTGACACCCGGAATCGGAAGACCTTCCCGCAGCCCGCTGAACCTCCAGTCGACGTCACCGACGCCGTCCTGCAGCAGGCGCAACAGCGCCAGGATGAGAAACGTCCAGCCAATGACGGTGACGGCACGGGGCCGCTCACTCGCAGCGCGTTCCATCGTTTTCCGTGGGTCGATCATATGCGTCCATCCGGTTCGCCGCGGGAACCTTTTCGCTCCGCCGGTTTACTCTTCCATCGAAGGAGAGCCGCGATGATGCGTCTTCGCCGCCGTTTCTCCTCGGTGCCGGTCATTGGCGTCGCGCCGCAGAATCAAGGTACCCGGTGATAGCCTGAGGTCCCTTGGAGGGCGCATGATCCGAATTCACCGCGCGTCGTTCCTCGTCTTGCTGGCAGTCGGTGCCGTCTCGCTTGCGGGCGCCCGAGTCACCGAAAAGCCATCTCCTGCTCCGCTCGAAGTCACCTACTACTACCTTCCCGGCTGAATGATCTGCGCGAAGATCAAGCCCGCCGTGAGCGGGTTGGAAAGGGAGTTTCCCGGCAAGGTCGTTGGAACAAATGTGGACGCCACGACGCCCCAGTCGCAGAAGGCCGTCAAGGAGCTCGGTTTCCAGAATCACGGCCTCGTGATTCGATCCGCGGACGGCAAGGTTCTCTGGAAGCAGGCCGATCACACCGTCAAGATGGAGGACGTGCGGGAGGAGTTGAAGAAGCTCGTGCGCTGATTCCGCGAGACTGCGGGCTACGGCCTCGGGCTCGCGGTCGCTCGCGCCCGGGCGAGCCATTTCTGAAACTCCGGGTCGCCGCGCAGCGAAGCGAAGTCTTCGTCTTCGTCGAGCAGATCGAAACGTCGGAATCCTTTCTCCGCCGCACGCTGGAGGTCCCTGAGCGCGCGCTGCCGATGCCTCGTCCGCGCGGCCGCGCTCGCGAGGTTGTAGTCGACGCGAGGATCTTCGGGATCGATCTCGGCGGCGAGTGAGAGAACGAGCCGGGCTCGGGGATAATCGTTCTCTCCCACGAACTGCTCCGGCAGATAGTAGGACGTCTGAACGCGCAGGTTCGCGAGGATCCGTTCGGCCGAAAGCCGCTCCTCCGGAGAGTCGGCGGAGGCGGCTTTCTTCTTGAGGCCCGCGATCCCGAGGTCCGCGGCCACGATGCCCGCGAGTGGGAGCTCCGCAGAGTTCAGCGCGCGGCGGAGCTTCTGCGTCAGGGTCTGGATGGCGAACCGATCCCGGTCGTCCCGCCGGCGCGCGTCTTTGAGAAAGTCGCTTATGGAAGTCGAGCGCCCAAGTGCCGCCGCCTTCTCCGCTGCAGCGGAGACGTCCGACAGTCCCCGAAAGTCTTCGGCGACCCCGGCGTAGAAGCGATATGCTTCGATCCGTTTTCCGTCGGCCTCGAGCCTCGTCGCGCCCTCGAGCGCCCGGCGATAGAGCTCAGCGATCTCCTTCTCCTTCTTTTGCTTCGTCCCGCTTCGCATCGCCTCGAGCTCCATCCAGGCGATCGCCTCGCGGGCGAGCGAGGGAGGCGGCCAGTCGTGGCCGCCGTCGAAGATCTCGATGCGGTGCGGGGCCCCGGCGGCGGAGAGTTTCTCGTCGAGCGCGCGCATCTCGTAGTAGTTGAAATCACGGTTGCCGACCGTGCCGAAATAGGCGAATGGGACGTCCTTGACGGGCATCTCCGGGTCGGCGAAGCCGGCTCCGCATCCAATGACGCCGGCGATGAGTCCCGGCGTACGGTAGGCGAGGAACACCGCCGCGCGTCCTCCGCCGGAGAACCCGGTGGCATACACGCGCCGGCCGTCAATGGCGAGCCGATCGGTCGTGTCGTTCCACATCGCGTTCATCGCCGGCGTGTTCGGATCGCCCTTGGTGTCGCTGCGCGTGTTGTAGGAGGAGACCAGAATCCAACCGTACTCGTCGGCGGCGTCGCGGAATCGCTCGATCGGGACGAGGGCGCGGCCGCCGGCGTCGAGCGCGTAGAGGACGGGCCAGCGTTTCTCCGGCGAGTAGCTCCTCGGCAGGTACAGGGCATAGCTCTGAGCCGGGTTTCCGTCGCAGACGATCCTCTCGACGACGCGTCCGGGCGTCAGATCGGGGCCGGTCGCAAGGAGCGCCGCTGCCAGGAAGATTCCACCGATCGTAGCCCGCGGGCGGGGATGAACCCCGCCCCTACGACGTTCAGAGTGTCGCAAGTCGGTCCACGAGATCGACGACGCGATTCGAGTACCCCCACTCGTTGTCGTACCAGGCGATGACCTTCAAGTAGCCATCCCCTGTCGCGGCCGTGGAGAGGGCGTCGAAGATCGACGAATGGGGGTTGCCGATGATGTCGGAGGAGACCAGCGGCACCTCGCTGTACTCGATGATCCGTGCCATCGGCCCCTCCGAGGCTGCCCGGATCGCCGCGTTGACCTCTTCCACGGAGACCCCCTTCTTCATCCGGCAGGTCAAGTCCACGACCGAACCGTCCGGCACGGGCACTCGCATCGCGATGCCGTCGAGCCGGCCCGCGAGCTGCGGAAGCACCATTCCGACCGCGCGGGCGGCGCCCGTCGTCGTCGGGATGATGTTCTCGGCGGCCGCGCGGCTGCGCCGCAGGTCCTTGTGCGGCACGTCGGCTAAGCGTTGATCGTTCGTGTACGCGTGGATGGTCGTCATGAAGCCCTCCTGGATTCCGAAGCGCTCGTCCAGAATCTTCGCAATCGGAGCCAGGCAGTTCGTCGTGCAGGAGGCGTTCGAGACGATCCGGTGCTCGGGCTTGAGCGTCTCATCGTTGACCCCCATCACGATCGTGGCGTCGATCTCGTCTCTGGCCGGTACCGTCAGGATGACCTTCTTCGCTCCGGCCGCGAGGTGCTTTTGCAGAGCCTCGCGGGTGAGGATCTTGCCCGTCGACTCGACCACGACGTCGACTCCGCGCTTCCCCCACGGGATCTTCGCGGGGTCCTTCTCGGCCGTCATGACGATGCGGCGGCCCGCGACGGTCATGCTCTCAGCGTCGGTCGAGACCTCCTTTGGAAAAACGCGCATCACCGTGTCGTACTTCAAGAGATAGGCGAGGTGATCGTTGTCGAAGAGGTCGTTGATGATCGCGACCTCGACGTCGGTGCGGTCCGACAGGATGCGAAACACGCTGCGGCCGATCCGGCCGAAACCGTTGATGCCGACGCGTACGGCCATCACCTCGCCTCCAGAGCGGCGAACCGCTCGATGAGCTCGACGGCGCGATGCGCGTATCCGTAGCCCGAATCGAACCAGGAGAGCGTCTTCGAGACACCTTTGCCCAGGACCATCGTGGCGAGAGAATCGAAGGTCGCCGAATAGCTGGAGCGGGCCACATCGGAGGAGACGATCGGATCCTCTTCGAATTCGACGATTCTTCGCCAGCGCTCCGTCGCGGCCGCCGTCCGGACGACTTCGTTGATCGCCGTCCGGGTGACGGGCTTCTCATGCCAGCAGACGAGGTCAACGACCGACCCGTTGATGACGGGAACGTTGATGGCGTATCCGGTGATCTTGTCTTGCAGTTCCGGAAGAAGGCCGACGACCATTGCGGGCGAGCGCGACTCCTGTGGAATGATGTTTTCGGCGGCCGCGCGTCCGCGGCGCTTGTCCTCCGCCGGCACGTCGGCGAGCCGGTGAGCGCTGGTATAGGAGTGGACCGTCGTGAAAATCGCGCGTCGGATGCCGAACGCGTCCCGAAGGATCTTCAAGATCGGCGCGAGGCAATGCACGGTCGAGGACGCATTGGAGACGAAGCGCTGGCTCGCCGCCAGCGCGTCATCATTGACTCCCATCACCACGGTGACGTCGGGCTTCTCGAGCGGCGGCGCGAGCAGGATGACGCGCCGGGCCCCCGCCGAAAGGTGCGCTTCGACCTCCGCCCGCGTGCGTCCCCGCGACGTCGCCTCGAGCACCGTGTGGACGCCGAGCTCGCCCCAGGGCGGTACCGGAGCCTGGTCCTTTCCGGTCAACAGCGGAATCTGTCTGCCCGCGACGTACAGATTGCCCTCCTTGGCCGAGACCTCCTCCGAGAAGCGGCCGAGGAGGGTGTCGAATCTCAGCAGATAGGCGAGTCCCTCGGGCTCGGCGAGGTCGCTGATCGCGCCGACCCGGATGTCCTCCCGGCTGTAGAGGAGGCGGAAGAGGTTGCGCCCGATCCTGCCGAATCCGAAGATGCCGACGCTCGTCACGAGGCCTGTCTACCACACCGGCGCGAGTCGCGGCCGGAGACCACTCCGGCAGCCCGGCGGTCTTTCAGTTCACCGGCAGAAACCACTCGGCGTCCACGCAGAGCTGCTCCGGCCCGGGGGTGACGCTCAAGCGGACCGGCTCGCCGATGGGCGGGTCTCCCGGAAAGATGTGGCCTCCCTCCGCCGGCGGGGATGCGGCCGCTCCCCGCCGCAGCGTCAGAGTTCCTTCGACGACGCCGCAGCGACGTTGCCGGGGCAGCTCGATGACCAGAGCAGGAGCGACGGTTCCGGAGTAGACCCGCCAATCCGAGAACGGCAGGCCATGATCGTAGAACTCCCCGTCGGCCGCCACCCATCCGCCTCCTTCCGCGCCTTTCAAGGCGAGGACAACGCGTGGGAGGTCGAGAGCGTGATCCAGCCGCCCGCCGCAGTCGCCGCCGGTGCCCCAGTTGCGAGCGAAGACCTGGTAGATGGCGCGATCCGCGGAGGCTTCGCTTTGGATGGCGATCGCCTGGACGGGATGGATTTCCGGATGGTTGTGCGCCGTGTCGATGTTGAAGATCCCGATCGCCGTCGTCGGCAGGTCACGAAACGCAGGCAGTGCCGACGGCGCGCCCGGATGACGACGAAGACGCGAGACGAACGCCGCGAAGGCGCGATAGTTCGCGGATCGAAACGGAAACTTCCTCCACCAGGACGTCCGGAACCAGCGGTTGGTCTCCGGGCTGGAGAACTCGACCCCGATGACCCGGTGATACTTCTCGCCCGGCGCCGAGGCGACCAGAGCGGCGTCGCCGTCTGGCCGTAGAAGGAGCTCGACGTCGCCGTCGAGCGCAACGTGCACGGGGCCCCCGTTCTGCGTCGAGAGCAGACCCGTGAATGTGGCGGGCCCCCAATCGACGTGCGCCGCCAGACGCCGCACGAACCCGGGACAGTCGCCGAATCGAGGCTCGCAGCCCCCCGCGTCAACGTACGGGCGTTCTCGCGTGCACATTTTCGACTGAAGCGCGGGGATCCAAGACGCGCCGTCGGGGCGCTCGTCGATCCGGAATCCTTCGCAACGCCCGCAGACATCGGGCGATCCTCCACCGGCCCACCTTGGATTCCAGGGGAGCCGATTGAGGTCATAGCGGCGCGATTCCAGCGTCAGCGTTCCCGCCGCCTCCGGGTCCGTCCCGCTCGAGCCGGCACGAACCGCGATGTCGACGTGTGGTGCTTCGGCGACGCCCTCGCACGGCATCGGCCGACCGGCGACGCCCTCGGGCCGCTCGAGAGGGCCGTGGTAGTAGCGTCCCCAATCCAACCAGACCCGCGGCTCACCGGGATAGTCGAGCGAGGCCGGAACGAAGAGCTGGCGGCCGATCAGATCGGAAACCGGCACGAAGCTCATCGTGACGCCGGGAATGAAGATCAGCGTCTGTTCCGCGTCGCTGAAGGGCCGGATGACGCGTGCGGGTGGGAGCTCAGTGAAGGGCAGGCAGCCTCCCCCCTCGACGCTCAGCAGGTCACCGGGCTTCACCGAGAGCTCGAGCGCGCGGCGGGCGCGGTCTGGCCGAAAATGGTAGGTGACGGTTGCCGGGACTCTCGCGGTCTCCTTCGCGATCGCCGGAGCCAGCAATGCGGCGACGAGAAGGAATCGGCTCCAGCCCATGTCGTCGCAAGACTGTAACCCGGCCGACGGATAATTCCCGTCATGAAAAGACATCGCGGTTTTCGGTTCCTCTCCGGTGCGGTGGCAGCGATGGCGGTTCCCCTTCTCCTTCGCGCGGCGGATAAGCCCCGCGCTCGGGATCTCGGTGTTCCATTCGACGGCCATCCCGGGCCGTCGAACGCCATCACCGACGTCCGCGGCGTGGAGGTCGGCCACAGCACGATCATCCGAGGACAGGGACCGCTCAGGGTCGGGGAAGGCCCCGTCCGCACGGGCGTGACGGCCGTTCTGCCGCGCGGACCGAAGTCCAATGCCGATCCGGTTTTCGCGGGCTTCTTCTCCGAGAACGGCAACGGCGAGATGACGGGCACCACCTGGGTCGAGGAATCGGGCTTCCTCGAAGGACCGGTGATGATCACCAACACGCACAGTGTCGGAACGGTACGGGACGCGGTCGTGGCGTGGCGGGTCAGACAGGGCCGCCCCGATCAGGCGGGTTACTGGTGGTCGCTGCCGGTCGTCGCAGAGACGTGGGACGGAGAGTTGAACGACGTCAACGGATTCCACGTCAAACGCGAGCACGTCGATGAAGCGATTGCCTCCGCGCGCTCAGGCACGGTTCCCGAAGGCAGCGTGGGGGGCGGCACGGGCATGATCTGCAACGGTTTCAAGGGAGGCATCGGGACCTCATCGCGAAAGGGGGCGGAGGAGGCCGGCGGTTACACGGTCGGCGTCCTCGTCCAGTGCAATTACGGGAGAAGGCCGGATCTGCGAATCGCCGGAGTTCCCGTCGGCCGGGAGATCTCCGGTGCCGGCGCGCGCAACGACGACTCAGGCTCCATCATCGTCATCGTCGCCACGGATGCGCCGCTTCTCTCCCACCAGTTGAAGCGCATCGCTCGCCGGGTCACGCTCGGTCTGGGGCGTTTGGGCTCGATCGCCGGCAACGGCTCCGGCGACATCTTCATCGCGTTCTCTACCGCCAATCCGGGCGCGGCGAAAACGTCGGGCACGGTGTCGCTCACGATGCTGCCGAACGACCGGATGAACCCCCTCTTCGAGGCGACCGTGCAGGCGACGGAGGAGGCCGTGGTCAATGCCATGGTCGCCGCCGAGACGATGACCGGCGCCAACAATTTCACGGTGCGCGCCCTTCCGCACGACGAGCTGCGGCGCATTCTGAAGAAGTACAACCGGCTGGGGGGAGTAGTCGGTAGTCGGTAGTCCGTAGTCAGTAGTCGGTAATATATTAGCTACGGCTAATATATTCATCCGACGGAATCAACTACCAACTACCAACTACTGACTACCGGGCCACCGACTCCAAGAACCGCTCCCACGCTTGCCAGTACGCCTCACCGCCGGTGATGTAGGTATCGTTGTGGCCGGCCCGCGGGATGACATAGAGCGTCTTGGGCTCCCGGGCGAGCTCGAAGAGCCTGCGGCCTTGGAGCGGGGGCACGATGTCGTCGCGCTCGGCGAGGATGAAGAGCTTCGGCGGAGCCACGGCGACGATCTTGCTCTCATTGTCGAAGCGGCTTCGGATGAGAAAGGTCGGAACAAAAGGGTAATGCTCCCGCGCCATCGCTCGGATCGAGAGGAAAGGCGTTTCCAGAATGAGGGCGGCACATGGTAAGTCGAGCGCCAACTGGATGGCGACGGCCGAGCCGAGCGATTCGCCGAAGAGGATGATCTGCTCCGGAGGGAATCCGTGATCGAGCGCCGCGCGATGAACCGCCCGTCCGTCGCGGTAGATCCCCTCTTCGGAGGCTGCGCCTTCGGAGCGTCCGTAGCCGCGGTAATCGACGAGGAAGAGGTCGAGGCCGAACCGCCGGTTGAGAATCCTGGCCCGATCGAGCCGGTCGGCGATGTTTCCGGCGTTGCCGTGGAAGAAGAGGAGGGCTCGCCGTCCATCGCCCTGGATCCACCATCCGTGGAGCCGGACGCCGTCGTCCGCGCCAATCCCAAGCTCCTCCGCCTTCAGATCGTAGGCCGCGGGTGTCGAGGCGAGATCGCGCGACGGGAAGTAGAGGAACTGATCCTCCATGACCACCAAGATTGCCAGAACCGAAAGACCCGTGCCGACGAGGAGGACGATAGGGCGCAAAAAACCGGTAGTCACAAAACCACCTGGCGTCCCTACCGTATACTTTCCCGCTCGATTGATCATGAATCGCTTCGCGAAAGGAGAGCCATGAGATCCCTCCGCCGCATTTGTGCGGCCCTTGCCCTCCTGGGCCTGATTCGCGCCCCTGCCAGAGTCCTTGCGGGGTCCCCATCCTCCGGCAAGGCTGCACCGGCCGCGGACGCGTCGAAGGAGAAGAGCCTCTCGGACCGGCTTCCGGGGTTGGAATTCCGGACGATCGGACCATTCCGCGGAGGCCGCTCCACCGCCGTGACGGGCGTGCGTCACCAGCCGAACACGTTCTACTTCGGCGGAACGGGGGGCGGCGTGTGGAAGACGACCGATGGCGGATCGAACTGGGAAGCCGTTTCGGACAAGGACTTCAAGACGGGATCGGTCGGTGCGATCGCGGTGTCGGAGTCGGACCCGAACGTCGTCTATGTGGGTATGGGAGAGGCCCCCATTCGCGGAAATGTCTCGCACGGCGACGGCGTCTACAAGTCGACCGACGGCGGCCGGACCTGGAAGAACGTGGGTCTCAAGGACACGCGGCAAATCGCGCGCATTCGCGTTCATCCGAAAAACCCGGATCTCGTGTACGTCGCGGCTCAGGGACACGTCTGGGGACCCAACGCCGAGCGCGGCGTCTTCCGATCGGAGGATGGCGGAAGAAACTGGAAGAAGATTCTTTCCGTCGACGAGAAAACCGGCGCCTCGGAACTCGCCATGGACCCGAACAACCCGCGCACGCTGTACGCGGGCCTCTGGCAGGTCGTCCGCCGGCCGTGGGAGCTCGTTTCGGGCGGGCCGGGAAGCAGCCTCTGGAAGTCGACCGACGGCGGCGACAACTGGAAGAAACTGACCGAGGGTCTCCCCGAAGGCACCTGGGGGAAGGTCGGCGTCGCGGCGTCGGCCGCTCAGCCGGGTCGCGTGTTCGCCTTCGTCGAGGCCAAGCAGGGCGGCCTCTTCCGCAGCGAGAACTACGGCGAGAAGTTCACGTTCGTCAACGACGAGCACAAGATCCGCGAACGCGCCTGGTATTACTCCTGGGTTTATTCCGACCCGAAGAACGCCGACACCGTCTATCTGCCCAACGTCTACATGCACAAATCGACGGACGGGGGGAAGAGCTTCTCGAATCTGTCCGTGCCGCACGGCGACAACCACGACCTCTGGATCGACCCCGACGACTCCCACCGGATGATCCTCGGCAACGACGGCGGCGCGACGATCACCTACAACGGCGGGAAGACCTGGTCGACTCAGTACAACCAGCCGACCGCTCAGTTCTATCGGGTGACGACCGACAATCAATTCCCGTACTGGGTCTACGGATCGCAGCAGGACAACTCCAATGTCTGCATCCCGAGCGGCGTACCGGGCGATTTCATCGATCGGACGGACTGGCACTCGGCCGGCGGCGGCGAGAGCGGCTGGATAGCGGTCGATCCCAAGGACCCCAACATCGTCTATGCCGGGGAGTACGGCGGCCAGATCACACGCTACGACCACCGCTCCAAGCAGGTGCGCAACATCATGGCGTGGCCCCAGCTCGCCGACGGGCACGCGACGAAAGACCTCAAGTACCGCTTCCAGTGGAATGCGCCGATCGCCATCTCGCCCAACGACCCGAAGGTCCTCTATCACGCATCGCAGATCCTCCTGAGGAGCCGGGACGCCGGCGAGACCTGGGAGGAGATCAGCCCGGATCTGACGCGCAACGACAAGGAGAAGCAGGGCAAGTCGGGCGGCCCGATCACGATCGACATCACGGGTGTCGAGGTCTACGGCACCATCTTCGCTCTCGCCGAATCCTCCGTGGAAGCGGGAGTGATCTGGGCGGGCTCGGATGACGGGCTCGTTCACATCACGCGCGACAACGGGAAGACCTGGCAGAACGTCACTCCCAAGGGAATGCCGGAGTGGATCCAGGTCAACGCCATCGACGCTTCGCCGCGGGACAAGGGCGTCGCCTACATCGCGGCCACGATGTACAAGTTCGACGACTTCCGCCCCTATCTCTACAAGACCAGCGACTACGGCAAGACCTGGACGAAGATCACCAACGGAATCCCGGATGGGGCGTTCACGCGCGTCGTTCGCGAGGATCCGGTCCGCCAGGGACTGCTCTTCGCCGGCACGGAGACCGGGCTCTACATCTCCTTCGATGACGGCGCGAACTGGCAGTCCTTTCAGAGGAATCTTCCGGCCACGCCGGTCACGGATCTCGCCATCAAGAACGGCGATCTCGTCGTCGCGACGCAAGGGCGTGCGTTCTGGATCCTGGATGATCTGACCCCGCTCCGGCAGTGGGGCGACAAGGTCGCCAGTTCGGCGGCTCATCTCTTCCCGACGCGTCCCACGGTGCGGATCGACATCGAGAAGCCCGACGAGGATGACAGGCCGAGGCCCGCCGGGACGAACATGCCCGCCGGCGCCATCGTGAGCTACTGGCTGAAGGACGCCCCGAAGGAAAAGGAGAAGGTCACTCTCGAATTCCTGGATGGCGACACCGTCATCCGCACGTTCTCCAACGAGAAGCCACCCAAGGCGGAAGATCTCCAGGAGCAGGCCAAGCGGGACGAGGAGCAGAAAGACAAGGACAAGCCGCTCGAGCCCAAGGCGGGACTGAATCGCCTCGTCTGGGATATGCGCGTCCTGAAGCCGACACTCGTTCCCAAGTCCGTTTTCAACGAGGGAACCAAGACTCCGCCGAAGGTCGCGCCGGGGACCTACAAAGTTCGGCTGACGGTGGGGGAGAAATCCTATACGGAGCCCGTCGAGGTCCGGCCCCATCCCGGCGGATATGCGACGGCCGAGGAACTGAAGGCGCAGTACGACCTGCTCAAGTCGATCCGTGACCGGCTGTCCGAAACGCACGAGACCGTTCTGAAGATCCGCGAAATGCGCCAGCAGGTCAAAGACCTCGGAGACCGCGCGGAGCGGCTCGGCAAGGGGGACGCGCTCAAGAAGCAGTCAACCGCGCTGGCGGATAAGCTCACGGTGGTCGAGGAGGAGTTGACCAACCCGCAGATCAAGGCGGACGAGGACGACCTCAACTACGAGCCGAAGCTCGACCACGACTGGACGTACCTGGCGGCGATCGTCGGCAGCGCGGATGCGAAGCCGACGACCGCGTCGGTCAAGTATTACGACCTGCTGAAGGGGCGCCTGGACGCGGTGAAGGCGGAGTTCCAGGCAATCCTGGATAAGGACGTGAAGGACTTCAACAAGGCCGTCGAAGACGCGAAGATCCCGCCGGTGGCGGCATCCAAGATCGGTTTAGAGAAAGAGAAGCCGTAGGGGAGGGGCTCGTCCCCTCCAATGTGTGACCACGAGGAGTACCCCTGCAATCCGAAAGGAGGAGATCTCATGAGAAATCGTTTCGTTCTTAGCGTTGTCCTTCTCGGTGCGAGCGCCTCGCTGGCAATCGCCCAGGCGCCCACCACCACCAGCACGCAGGTGCGCGCGGCGGCGCCCGCGCTCGCACCGGCTCCGGGCTTCCGGGCCGACGCTCTCGCGCAGCTCGACGATGTCGGAAAGAAGATCGTCGATCTGGCGCAGGCGGTGCCGGCGGAGAAGTACGGCTGGCGACCCGCGGAAGGGGTCCGTTCGGTGAGCGAGGTCTACATGCACATCGCGGGCGCCAACTACTTCCTCCCCTCCTTCATGGGAGGAAAGCTTCCCGAGGGATTCAGCCGCGACTCGGAGAAGAAGGTGACGGAGAAGGCGCAGGTGGTCGATTGGTTGAAGAAATCGCTCGATAACGTGCGAACCGTGGTGAGCAACACGCCGGACGCCGATCTCGACAAGAAGGTCAAGGTCTTCGGCGGCCGGGAAATGACCGAGCGCGGGCTCATCATGGTCATGGGCAACCATCTCCACGAGCATCTGGGCCAATCGATCGCCTACGCCCGGATGAATGGGATTAGGCCGCCCTGGTCGGAAGGGGCTTCGGAGCCACCGCCCGCCAAGAAGTAGTCGCCGCTCCGAACTTTCGCTTCCCGCTTTCGTTCTCTCTACCGATGGCGAGCATTCCCATCGAGGCGCAAGGCTTGCGCAAGGTTTACCGCTCCCCCTTGGGGGCGCGGAGGATCACGGCCTTGGACGGAGTGAGTCTTCGGGTCGAACCCGGGCAAGTCTTTGGCCTGCTTGGGCCAAACGGCGCCGGAAAGACGACGACCGTCAAGATCCTTCTCGGCCTGACGCGACCGACCGGCGGTCGCGCGACGCTCTTCGGGCTTCCGGCCTCCGATCCTGCGAGCCGCCGCCGGGTCGGCTATCTTCCGGAAGGTCACCGGTTTCCGGGGTACCTGACGGCCCGCCAGACGCTCTCAATCTTCGGACAGATGTCGGGGGTCGATTCGGCGACGATCCGCAGGAACGCTCCGGAGCTTCTCGCACGTGTGGGTCTCTCGGAGTGGGGCGACGTGCGCGTGAAGAAGTTCTCCAAGGGGATGACCCAGAGGCTGGGCCTCGCCGCCGCGCTCGTCCACGACCCGGACGTCCTCCTGCTCGACGAGCCGACCGACGGGGTGGACCCGGTGGGCCGCCGCGAGATCCGCGATCTGCTGCTGCAGGAGGCGGCTCGCGGAACGGCCATTCTGCTGAACTCGCATCTGCTCTCGGAAGTCGAGCGCACGTGCGGCCGAGTCGCCGTGCTGCGGTCGGGCCGAGTGGTCGCGGAGGGCCGGATCCAGGACCTGACCGCGTCGGCGTCGCGGTATCGCCTCGTCGCGGACGGGATGGACGAGGCGCTCCTCGCCGCGCTCCGAGAGATGGGCGCCTCGATCGAGCAGAGCAACGGCCACCTCGATCTCACGGCGCGCGACCTCGATCACTTGAACGCCCTCGTGGATCGCCTGCGCGCCGGCGGAGGGAAGCTCCGGGAGCTCTCGCCGATGCGTTCGAGTCTTGAAGACGTCTTCGTGGACCTCGTCAAGGAAGCCGATCCGGAGCCCAAGAAGGAGAAGATCCAGTGAGAGCCCTTTCGGCGAGCGTTCAGGAAGTGTTCCGCGAGGCGGCGGCCCGGTGGACGCTGATCGCCTACTTCGCGCTCTCCTCTCTCTTCATCCTGGTCTTCGGCCTGGCCGTCAATTTAGACATCGTCAATGGAGCCCTCGCGGGCGCCAAGCTCTTCGGGCAGTCGGTCGAGTTCGGCGGACAGTCCATCGACATCGACAAGGTCGTCCTCGGCTTCGAGTCCGGCTTCTCGGGCTTCCTTTACCTCGTCGGGACCTTCCTCGCTCTCTTCGCGACGGCGCACCTGGTGCCCCGGCTCCAGGAGAAAGGAACGATCGACCTGTATCTGTCGCGCCCGGTGGGGCGCGTGCCGCTTCTGCTCTCTCGCTACGCGGGCGGGCTGTTGCTGGCGGGTGTCAATCTCCTCTATCTCATCGGCGCAATGTGGCTGATCATCGTCTGGAAGACGAGAATCCTCCATCCCCGATTCCTGCTCTCGGGTCTCGTGATCCTCTTCACGATCGCGGCGCTCCTCGCCTTCGCATTTCTCGTCGGCGTGGTGACCTCCTCGACGGGGGTGTCGCTCATGGCGACCTACGCGATCTTCTTCTTCGCAGCGATTCTCGCCGCCCACGACAAGATCGCCGCGGCCGTTTCGACCGAGCTCGGGGCGCGAATCGTCCATGGCCTCTACTGGACCCTTCCGAAGACGGCGGAGCTCGGGCAGGCGACTGTGGCGCTGGTCGCCGGCAACGAGGCTCCGGAACGGCTGGCACAGATCAACCACGCCGCGATCTACGGCTCCACGGCGGTCTTCGGTGCGCTGGCCCTCTCTCTGGCTTGCTGGCTCTTTTCGAGAAAGGATTTCTGACATGACATGCTCCCGCCCGGCTTCGCGCCTCCCTCTCGTCGCTCTTCTGACTCTCCTCGCAGCCTCGGATGCGCTCGCCGTCCGACGGACAGAGGATCCGCTCGCCTTGGTGCCATCGGGTGCGGCGACGATCGGCGTCATTCACTGGAACGAGCTGCGATCCAGTCCGCTCGGCGCGAGGGTCTTTGCCGACATGGACGCGATATCGTCCGACGGCGACGCGGCCCGGTTTCTGCGCGAGACGGGTCTCTCGCCGCGCGATGATGTCGACACCGTCGTGATCGCGATGTCGCCGGGATCGAGCCCCGGTTCCGACGACGGGCTCGTGGTCTTCGAAGGGAGATTCGATGTGGACCGCATCGCCGGCGCCCTCGCCTCCCGCGGCGCCACGCGTCGGGCCGGCGCGGGCGGCGGCTACTTCCGCCTCGCCAGCCACGGGAGCGCATCCGAGGGCGCCGTGGCTCTGGTCAACCGGCACCTGGTGATCGCCGGTAGCGAATCGGCCGTCATCGCGGCGCTCGCGCGCAGGGAAAACGGTGGCTCGGGCGGTCTCACCTCGGGAGAAGGACTGGGACGTCAGCTTTCGCGGATCGATCCGGACGCCTCCGCCTGGGCCTTGATCGACCTGACGCGCTTTCCACCGTCGCACCGCGGCGAGAGCGAGGGAAGCGGAAGCGGGGAGCCCGCGAGGGCGCTCTTCGGCGCCATGAAGTCCGTTTCGCTCGTCGCCCTGCAGGCTTCGGTGCACGGCGATGCCGTGGACCTTTCGGCCACGGGTCTGACCGCGGACGCCGGGAACCGCGACCTGCTCGAGGACTCGCTGCGCGGAATCCTCGCCATGTGGCGCCTTGCCGTCTCTGAGAAGTCGCCGGAGTTGGTCTCGGTGCTGCGCCGCTTCAGAATCGAGAACGACGGGGAAGGCGTCTCGATCAGCGGCACGCTTCCGGGAAGCTTTCTCCGCTCGCTCTCCGACAAGCGCGCCGAGAAGCGCTAGAGGTGCGCCCGAAGGCACGAATCCTCCTTTCGATTGCGGCCGCTCCGTTTCTCACGGCTGCCGCGGTCGCCGCGCGGACGCAGCCACGGCCGGCGCCGCAAAAGCCGGCGCGCATCCTCCTCGAGCCGTGTGACGTCCCCGGTCTGCCCGGGAAAGCGCGCTGCGGGACCTACGAGGTCCACGAGAACCGCGGGACACGCCGCGGGCGCAAGATCCGCCTGAAGATCGTCGAGCTGCCCGCCACGGGCAAGGATCCTGCGCCGGAGCCGCTCGCCTTCATCAACGGCGGCCCGGGCGAGTCGGCCACGGAGGCCGCGGCAGGACTCGCGCAGGAGTTCGCGAAGGTCCGTCAGAGGCACGACATCCTCCTTGTCGACCAGCGCGGCACCGGCGGCTCCCACCCGCTCAACTGCGAGATGTTCGTCCCACCGGACAACCTCCAGAGCTATCTCCGTGACTTCTTCCCTCCGGATTCGGTTCGGACGTGTCGAGAGCGTCTGGCAAAGGACGCGGATCTCACCCTCTACACGACGCCGATCGCGATGGATGACTTAGACGAGGTGCGCGCGGCACTCGGTCACGAACGACTCAACCTCTTCGGCGGCTCCTATGGCACGCGCGCGGCGCTGGTCTACCTCAGGCAACATCCCGAGCATGTCCGCACCGCTACGCTGCAGGGAGTTGTGCCGACGGACGACCGAATGCCCCTTCACATTCCTCAAAAGAGCGAGCGGGCACTCTCCGGAATCTTCGACGAGTGCGCCGCGGAAGCTGCCTGCCACGAGGCGTTTCCAGATCTGCGCGAGGAGTCCCGGAGCGTCTTCGATCGGCTCTCACGGGCTCCCGCGGCCGTCCGGATCCTGCACCCCCAAACGGGTGACCCCGCCGAGGTCTCCCTGTCGCACGATCTCGCCGCGGAGGCGGTTCGCTACATGCTTTACTCGCCGGCGGCAGCCGGCGAAATCCCCATCGTGTTGCACCAGGCGGCGCTGGGGGACTTCACGCCGCTCGCCGAGCGCGCCCTCTTTGGACGGCAGCAGATCGTGGCGAGCGGGTCCAATGGTCTGTACCTCTCGATCACTTGCGCCGAGGACGTTCCCTGGATCCGCGCAGGCGAAGGGGAGCGTGCGGCTGAGGGCACGTTTCTCGGCGATTACCGGTTGAGGCAGCAGCGGGCGGCGTGCGCGCTGTGGCCCCGAGGAAGAATCCCGAAGGATTACCTCGAACCCGTGCGCTCGACCGCGCCCGCGCTCCTTCTGTCGGGGATGTGGGACCCAGCGACGCCGCCTTCGGACGGGGAAATGGTGGCGAAGTTCCTTCCGAACGGCCTCCATGTCGTCGTGCCGCACGGCGGGCACAGCTACGAGGGGCTCGAAGGCGTCGACTGCGTCAAGAATCTGGCGGCGGATTTCATCGAGCGTGGCACGACCAAGGGCCTCGACACCTCTTGCGTAGACAAGATTCGACGGCCCGCCTTCCGTGTCGCGCCGATGGAGACGAAGCTCATCCGCCTGGAGGAGTCGGAACTGGTGAAGCTCGCCGGGAGCTATCTGGAAGAGGGAAAGCCCGTCGTGATGACGGTGGAAGTCCATGAGGGAAAGCTCATCTTTGCGGCGCCCGGCGAGAAGTTGATCCTCGCCCCCGTGTCACCGACCCGATTTCGCGTGGCCTCGTACCCGGGCCTCCTGATGACTTTCGAGGTTGTTGATGGCCAGATCCACAGCCTCGTCGTGACCCAGGGCGGGAGCCCGGTTCACAGGCTCGTGCCGAAGAAGGAAGGAGAGCCCGTCCGGTAAGCCCGGAGGGGGCTACGGCTTCTTCGTCGGCTGCTTGACCTTGCCGGGCGAGTCGGGCGGCGCGCCGGCCGCGGCCTTCTGCTGCTGTTTCGCGAGCTGCTCGCTGCGGGCGCTCATCAGCTTCTTAAGCTCGTCGGAATGCTGCTGGCCGAGCTGCGCGCCGATCATGGCTCCCTTTTGCCCCAGTTCGGGGAGCTTCGATAGAGCCTTCTGTCCGGTCGGCGTCTTGTAGAAGGCGCTCATCTCCTTGAGCTCTGCCTCGGTAAACGCCTCCGCATAGATCCTCGTGAGTTGCGGCGCCATGGCGTCCCAGGTCATGTACTTCTTCAGCCAGCCGACCATGACGTCTCGGTAGGGAGTCAAGCCGGGATTGCGACTGATCTCCATATCGATCATCGCGGCGGAAGTGTCCGGCAAGGTCGCCTGCAATCTCATGGCGCGGAAGAGCTCCATGACAGCGGCGTTCTGCGCGGGGGAGATGGCGGCCGGCGCCGTCTTGGGAGCGGCGAGGGAAGAGGCCTTCGCGGGCGTGACCGCGTCAGGCTTCTGCGCCAGCGCCGGCATCGAGATGGCGAACACGGCGCAGAAACCTCGAGCGATCCATACCTTGCTGCGTTTCATCGGTTTTTCTCCCGGAAGGTGAGGACTCGTCCCGCCAAGAGAGCTTCCGGGCAGTCGGACGGAGACATCCCGTTCCCGTCTCGCAGGATACGCCGGTGCGGGGCGCTGCGGCCATGAAAAGAGCAGAAACGCGGTTCAGCGACCCGCGGTCGGCCTGGAAACCGCGTCTGCCGGCGCGCCCTTCTTCTCCGCGCGCGCCGAGCGAAGCATCGAGAATGCCGCATAGAGCACGACCGCGACGACGAGCCAGCGCAGCGCGGTCAAGGGCAGCGACTTGACGACGAACGCCGCGACGAACACCGCCGGAATTCCGCCGAGAGCGAGACCCACGGACGCGGCGTGGCTGTAGCTTCCATTTGCGATGAAACGCAGACTCCCGACCGGCATCAGGAACGCACACGAGCCCATCATGATCGGAAAGGCGGCCCTGGGGTTCATGCCGAGCAGGGCGACCAGGATCATGCACGGCGCATAGAGGCCGATCCCGAGCGACATGAGCGCGCCGAGGACGAAGTTGCCGGCGAGGCCCACCCAGAGAAGGGGTGAGGAGAGGCCGAGCGTGTCCCCTCCGGCCGGGAACAGCCCCAGGTTCGTCATGGCGAAAAAGGACGCCGCCGCGATGAGAGCCAGGCCCATTCCGATCTGAACGCGTCGGCGAGGCAGGCCGGCGACGACTCCGGCGCCGAGCCAGGCCCCGATGACAGAGGCGGCGATCATGCCCGCCAGCGTCGTGATGTCGACTTCGACGATCGCGATGAAAATGAAGGCCTGCGTGATCGTGGGCAGCGCGTGGCCGACATTCAGGGTTCCCGGGATGAGCTCGTCAGGCACCAGGCGCCGGAGCTTGAAGATCGACGTCGTCGGAGCAAAGGAGCCGATCCCGAGCGTATCGAAGAAGTTCGTGATGACGCCGATCGCCACATGGACACGCCTCGGCCACGCCGACGCGCCGCGGCGTCGGTGAGCCGCGACGAACCAGTAGGCGGCGAAGCCCAGGGTGACGATTCCCAGGGCAACGAAGAGCGCCGTCTTGGCGTGGGGCACTGCGGTAAGCCTATCCGGTGACGGTTCTCCGGGCTCCGGTCGAGCGTCGGGTTTAGAGTTGCGCTCCGTGAAGATCCGCCGAATCGCCGCCTATCGGGTCGAGCTGCCGCTTTGCGAGGACAGCTATCGGTGGTCCGGCGGCAAGTCCGTCTCTGTGTTCGACAGCACGCTCGTGCGCGTCGAGACCGACGACGGACGGATTGGATACGGGGAAGTCTGTCCGCTGGGGCCGGCCTATCTGCCGGCTTACGCGGAGGGGGTGCGCACGGGAATCGCCATGCTCGGTCCGCGCCTGCTCGGCGAGAATCCGCTGGAGCTCGAGCGCTTGAACCGCCGGATGGATGTCGTGCTGAAGGGACATCCCTACGTGAAGTCGGGCATCGACATCGCCTGCTGGGACATCCTCGGCCAGGTCGCCGGCCAGCCCGTCGCCACACTCCTCGGCGGACGCTATGGCGAGGACTTTGTCCTCTACCGCGCGATTTCGCAGGAGGAGCCCGAGGAGATGGCTCGCAAGGTCGCCGCCTATCGCGGCGAGGGTTACCGCCGGTTTCAGCTCAAAGTCGGCGGCGACGCGGACGTCGACGTCGAGCGGATCCGGGCGGTGCGCGCGGTCCTGCAGAAGACCGACGTGCTCGTGGCGGACGCGAACACGGGGTGGCTGCCCCATCAGGCGGCCCGCGTCGTGCGCGCTCTGCGTGACGTCGACGTCTACATCGAGCAGCCGTGCCTCTCCTACGAGGAATGCCTCTCCATCCGCAGACGCACGGATCATCCCTTCGTGCTCGATGAGTCCATCGACGGGATCGGCGCGCTCCTGCGGGCGAGCGCGGATTCCGCGATGGATGTGGTGAACATCAAGATCTCGAAGTTCGGCGGATTGACGCGCGCGCGTCAGGCGAGGGACCTCTGTGTCCGCCTCGGCATTGCCATGACGATCGAGGACTCCTGGGGAGGAGACGTGACGACGGCGGCGATCGCGCATCTAGCGCACTCGACGCCGACGGAGTTTCTGTTCACGGCGACGGACTTCAACAGCTACGTGACCGTATCGACGGCGGAAGGAGCGCCGCAGAGGCGCAACGGGCGCATGGCGTCTTCGCTCTCGCCGGGACTGGGCATAACGCCGCGTTCGGAGTTTCTCCGCGACCCGGCCGTCGACGTTTCCTAGACGGCCCTCGCCCTCTTCCGTGGGCTACTATCGGTTCATGACCGCCGAGGCCACCGCGCTGCCTTCCGACGTCCAGCTCCTGATCGACGAAAAGAAGTTCGATGCGCTCGAGGACGTCTGGACGAAGAAGATGGAAGAAGCGGCGGATGATCTCCCCTGGTTCTTCGGCGTCGCCGCGGCGGTCAAGAAGAAGGGGGGCGGTCCGGCGGCCCTCTCCTGGTTGCGATTCCTGGCCGATTACCATTCCGACGGCACCGGAGAGGAGCGCATCGCCGTGCTTCTCGAGATCGCGCGAATGTCGCCGACGGATCCGGACGTTCGCAACGATCTTTCGGCCACCCTCCGCGCCCGTTTCGCGTCGCACCCGGTCCTCGCCGCGGTCCTGGCACAGTTTCCTCTGGAGAGCGCGGCGGATCCATCCGAGGTGGCCGGCAAGATCTGGCGCTGGCTTCACTTCGAGCCGGGGGAGATCTACTTCATGCCGGGGCGCGGGGCCGGCCGGCTGGTGGAGATGAATCCAGCGCTGGACGTTTTGCGCATCGAGATTGGCGGCATCCGCGTCCCGCTCTCCCTCGTCTCGGCGGAAAAGAACCTTACCCGGCTTCCGGAGGGGCACTTTCTCCGCCGGAAGGTCGAAGACCCGAGGGCACTTTCGGACCTCGCCGAAAGAGACCCGGCCGAGGCGCTGCGCCAGCTGCTCGCAAGCTTCGGACGGGCGATGACGCTGCCGGAGATCAAGGAGCACTTCTCGGGCATCGTCCCCGAGGAGCGCTGGTCGACTTTCTGGTCCTCCGCGCGCAAGAACCGGCAGGTCCTCGTGTCCGGAAGCGCCAAGTCGGCCACGGTGACCTGGAGCGAGAGCGCCGGCGCCGCGGAGGAGAGCGTGCGCCTCGCCTTCGAGAAGGCAGGGCCCGCCGCCCGGATGGAGCTCGCCCGCAAGCATGCGAAGAGGTCCCGAGAGCTCGCCCGCTTCATGGGGGAGACCCTCGCGGAGGACGCGCGACGGCTCGGGGCGACCCAGCCAGCGCTCGCCTGGGAGCTGTCGCAGGCCGCGGCCCGGCTCACACCGGAGCAGCCCGAGGCGTTTCCCGCGTCGGCGCTTGCGTCGGTGTCGGACTTGCGCCGGGTGCTGCCGGAGATCCGCGACCATCTCGCCCGGGAGAAGGCGCTCGAGGCCGTTCGCGACAGCCGCGCCGATTGGGCGGAGATCTTCGTCGAGCAGATCGGCCACGAGGAAGACGCGCGAGTCCTCGCCATGCTCTTCGGCGCTCTGGGCGACCGCGCCGCGGATCTGTCGCGAAAGATCCTGCGGTCGCCCCGTTCGGCGCCGAGGGCCTTCGTCTGGCTCTGCGAACGGATGCAGGCCGAGGGGCGCGCCGAACCGGCCCAGCTCTTCCTGACGCTCACCGACGCGATGCGAATGGACGAGTTCTCCGGGCTGCGCTCCCGGATGAAGGAGTTCTTCGAGCCGGGCGGACTCGCCGTGGCCCTGGTGCGGGCGGCCTCCTCCGAGGAGGAGGCGCGGGATTTCCTCCAGGCGCTCGACCGCGTCTTCGGTCTCGAGGAGCACCGGCGTGCGACCGTACGCGAGGCGCTGCTGATGAAGTTTCCGGAGCTCCGGGCGCCGGCTCGCGAATACCTCTACGGCACCGCGGAGGCGATCGAGGCGCGTCGCAAGGAACTGGTCCACTTGAAGCAGGTGGAGCTGCCGGCGAATGCCGAAGCGATGAGAACCGCCAAGGAGCATGGCGATCTCACCGAGAACTTCGAGTATCACGCCGCGCGCCAGAAGCACGAATACCTCTCGGCGCGCATCGCCACTCTGGCCGACGAGCTCTCGCGGACCCGCGCCCTGGATCCGAGCCGGATCGATGCCTCCGAGGTCCGGGTCGGCACGCGGGTCCGGCTTCGCCACATCGCCAGCGGCGCCGAACGGGACGTGACGATCCTGGGCCCCTGGGACTCGCGGCCGGAAGCGTCGATCTACTCCTATCAATCCGAGTTCGCGGAACGGTTGCTCGGCGCAAAGCCCGGCGACAGGCTGACGTTGGCGGACGGCACGACCGAGATCGTGGCCATCTCGCCTTGGAAGAGTTGACGCCCGGGTCCGAGGAATGAAGCCGACCGGCGCCGTTCTGGTCATGGCTCGGAGGAGCCGCGACGCCCCCCTCGTGCTGGACGCCATCACCGATACCTCCAGCGGCGACCTGCTGAGACCGAGCGAGCTCCCGAAGAGGGTCGTCGACGTCCGTCTGCTGCTCGTCGGCGAGGAGCACACCGGCGCTGCGAGGGCGCGCAACGCCGCTGCCCGAGTGGAACTCCGAGGCCTGCTCGGCCGTCTGCAATGATAGGGAGGCCATCTGACCCGAGAGGAGTTCAACGCCCTGGCGCTTTCCTATCTGGAGGAGATCACGTCATTTGCCAGGCGGCTGACCGGCAACGCTGCCAACGCGGACGACTTAGTCCAAGCGACGTTCGAGCGGGCGTTCGAGGGTTGGCGGCGGCTTCGGAAATCGGCAGCGTGCCGGGCCTGGCTCTTCCGGATCGCGCGAAATCTCTTCCTGGACGGACGGCGGGCGTCCGCCGTCCGATCCCAAATGTCGCTCGCCGTGGACAGTGAGACGAGCCCTCCCGCGTTCATCGTTCCCGCGGAGGTCGTCGAGCGGCTCACGGCTCGCGAGTTGGAGGCGGCCTTGGGCCGCCTGCCGGAAGATCAGCGCGAGGCGCTTCTCCTCTGCGATTTGTGGGGCTTCCGATACGCAGAAATCGCCGAGATCGTTGGATCTCCTATCGGCACAGTCCGCTCGCGCATTGCACGCGCCCGCAGCCGCGTATCGGCGCTGCTCGGGAAGACCGCTCGGGAAACGGAGGACCGTTCCAAGAGATGACCTGCCAACAAGCTGCCGAGCTTCTTTCTCCTTACGTCGATGGAGAGCTTGCGCCGGCGGACCGCACCGAGGTCGATGCGCATCTGGCCGAATGCGCATCGTGCCTGGCGCAGGTCGAGTCCGCGCGTTGCCTCAAACACGCTATCGCGCGCCTGGCCGGAAGCGAGGAGCCTCCCGGCGCCGTTCGAGCCCGGATCGAGGCTCTGCGTTTCCCGAGGCCCGCGCCGTCTTACCGGCACCGGCTCCTGGCGTTGACGCTGGCCGTCGTCCTGCTGACCTTTGCCGTGTACGCGATCCGGCGCCAGACACCCGCGTTGCCATTCGGCGACGAGCTCATTTCGGACTACCTCCATTCTCTGCCCGAGGTCAGGCCGGTGGAGGTGGCGTCCAGCGATCCGCGCGAGGTGATTCGCTTCTTTTCCGGGAAGACTCCTTTTGCGCCGGTCGTGCCCGACGTGCCGAGCGCGCGACTGCTCGGCGGCCGGCTCTGTACCGTGGCGGGACGGCGAGTGGAGCTGCTTTTCTACTCCCACGGACTGAGCCGCCAGAATTTCTCCTTCTTCGTCTGCGACCATTCGATCGAAGACACAGGCTGCCGGGAGTATCGCGGCCGTCTCGTCTGCAGCCGACGGTTCGGAAAGCTGACAGTTCTCGCGGTCGGCGAGGTCCCTGGACACATCCTCGAACAGATTCTCCGCGAAGCGACCCTGTAGGAATTTTTGCGATAGGAGGAGACACATGAACGTCAAACGGTTTTTGGCCACTGCGCCTCTGGCGCTGCTTCTGATCGCCCCGGGAAGGCTCGCCGCCCAGGAAAAGCAACCCGAACACCCGAAAAAGGAGCATCCGACGGACAAGAAACAGGCTGGTCTCGGGAAGGCCGACCTCGCCGCCGGCATCAGGACGTGGGTGGACAAGGAGGCCGCGGCCAACGGCGGCTGGCTCAAGGTCGACGATCCCGTACAGCACAAGACGCTCCAGTTGAAGCTCGAGAAGGTTCACGACGACCGGCTATCCCAGGTCGGGCCGAACACGTATTTCGCCTGCGCGGATTTCGTGGAGAAGGACGGGACGAAGTACGACATCGACGTCTTCATGCAGGGCAAGTCGAAGGACGACCTGAAGGAAACCGAGGTCAGTGTCCACAAGGTCAACGGAAAGGAGCGCTACACCTGGTTCGAAGAGAACGGCACCTGGAAGAAGAAGCCCGCCGCGTAATCCGAAGCCGGTTTCGAGCGATGGTAAAAGACGGCGCGATCATCCTCCTCGCTCTGGGAAGCCTGGTCGTCGTCGTGGGCGCGTACCTTCGCCAGAAGCCTGGACCGACGAGGATCGCTTCCGGCCAGACAGGGACGGTCTCCAGCGATGCGCACGAGAACGGCGGGGGGCGGTGGAGCTTCGGCCGTCCCCTCCCCGGCGCCACCGCCTTCGACGAGGCGCTCGTGCGCAAGCTCGAGGCGGCCTGGGCCGGCCGGCCCCGCGGCGAGCAGCCGCGCACCCGACACTTGAAACCGGATGGCTCTCCGAAGTACACCAACCGCCTCTACCTCGAGACGAGCCCCTACCTTCGACAGCACGCCCACAACCCCGTGAACTGGTACTCCTGGGGCAATGAGCCGTTCGACACCGCGCGCAGCCTTCATCGGCCGGTCTTTCTCTCGATTGGGTACTCGACGTGTCACTGGTGTCATGTGATGGAAGAGGAATCGTTCGAAGACGAGGAGATCGCGCGGTTCTTGAACGAGAACTACGTCGCCATCAAGGTGGACCGGGAAGAGCGGCCTGACGTGGACGCGATCTACATGAATGCCGTTCAGATGCTGACCGGCAGCGGTGGCTGGCCGATGAGCGTCGCCACGACGCCCGACCGGAAGCCCTTCTTCGGCGGCACGTACTTCCCACGCAAAGAGTTCCTCGACTTGCTCCAGCAGCTCCGCAAGGCCTACGACTCGGAGGCCGATCGAGTCGCCCAGGCCGCCGAGCAGATCACCCGAAGAATCCAGCAGAACATGTCCCAGGTCGCTCCGATGGGAAGCCCCGACCCGGCGGCTCTCTCGCAGGCCGCCGACGATTACCGGAGCCGCTTCGACAGCGAGTGGGGAGGGCTGAAAGGCCGCATGAAGTTCCCGAGCGGGCTGCCGGTCCGCTTCCTCCTGCGCATCTATCGCCGGACCGGGCAGGAGGATCTCCTGCGCATGGTCACGCTCACGCTCGACCGGATGGCGGCGGGCGGCATGCATGATCAGATCGGCGGTGGCTTCCACCGTTACTCGACGGACCCGAAGTGGCTCGTGCCTCACTTCGAGAAGATGCTCTACGACAACGCGCTTCTTACGATGGACTACCTCGAGGCCTACCAGGCGACGGGAGAGAGGCGATACGCGGAGGTCGCGAAGGAGATCCTCCGGTACGTCGAGCGAGACATGACTTCCCCCGAAGGGGCCTTCTATTCCGCGACCGACGCCGACAGTCCGGCGCCCAGCGGCCGGCGAGAGGAGGGGTGGTTCTTCACATGGACGCCCGACGAGATCGAGGTGGCTCTCGACCCACGACGGGCCCGGATCGTGGAGGCGTGGTTCGACGTGACGCCGA
>DASXTI010000028.1:0-15492 GCA_036505535.1 Thermoanaerobaculia bacterium | reverse complement strand
GCTGCTCGACTTCGGGCTCGCCAAGCTCTTCGCTGCGCCGCAGGAACAAGTCTCCGGCATGCCGACGATGGTTCATCAGGAGACACAGCCAGGCACGGTCATGGGGACGGTCGGCTACATGTCGCCCGAGCAGGCGAGCGGTCGATCGGTCGACTTCCGGTCCGACCAGTTCGCGCTGGGATCGATCCTCTACGAGATGGCGACCGGCAAGCGCGCCTTCCAGCGCGGCACGGGCGCCCAGACTCTCGCCGCCATCATCCAGGACGAGCCCGAGCCGGTGGCGCAGATCAACCCGCGCGCCCCGGCTCCCTTCCGGTGGATCGTCGAGCGCTGCCTCGCCAAGGATCCGGACGAGCGCTACGCCTCGACGCGGGATCTCGCGCGGGACCTGAAGAGCGTCCGCGAGCACATCTCGGAGGCCTCCGTCTCGGGTCAGGTAGCGGCGGCGGCCGCCCCGCGCCGGAAGAGGGTCGCAATTTGGGTCGTTGCGGCGGCGCTCGCTGCGGGGCTCGCGGGAGGTGCGTTGGTCGACCGGCGTCTCGTGAAAACCGAGCCGCCCTCCTTCAAGCAGCTGACCTTCCGCCGCGGCGACATCCAGTCGGCTCGGTTCGCGCCCGACGGGCAGACGATCCTCTATACAGCCGCCTGGGAAGGCAAGCCCCTGGAGATCTTCACGCGCCGCCTCGAGAGCCCCGAGTCGCGCTCGGCCGGTCTCGCTAGCGCGGAGCTGCTGGCGGTGTCCGCTTCGGGCGAGATGGCGGTCTCGCTCGAACGCCGCCCGCTCTCATCCTTCCACCGGACCGGCCGGCTCGCGACGACGAGTATCGCCGGCGGAGTGGCGCCGCGCGAGATCCTCGAGGACGTGCAGTCGGCCGACTTCTCGCCGGGTGGCAAGGAGATGGCCGTCGTCCGGGACGTCGGCGGACGCAACCGCTTGGAGTTCCCGGTCGGAAAGCTTCTCTACGAGACGACGGGGTGGATGAGCCATCCGCGGGTCTCGCCGAGGGGCGACTCCGTCGCGTTTTGCCACCACCCGACGCAGGGCGATGACGGCGGGGAGGTTGTGGTCGTCGACCGTTCGGGAAAGAGCCGGAAGGTCGCCGGAGACTACTCGACGGTCCAGGGCCTCGCCTGGTCACCGTCCGGCCGGGAGGTCTGGTTCACCGCAGCGGAGAGCGGGGCGAACAGGGCGCTATACGGTGCGACGCTCTCCGGGCCCGTACGGCTCCTGGCGCGCGTCACCGGTTCCATGACGCTCCACGACATCGCGCGTGACAGAAGGGTGCTCATCACCCACGACACCTTCCGTCAGGGAATCATAGGGCTCGGGCCCGGAGAGACAAAGGAGCGCGCGCTCGCGTGGCTCGACTTCTCCTCGCCGCGAGACCTCTCGGCCGACGGCACGACACTGCTCTTCGACGAGACGGGCGAAGGGGGCGGCCCGGGCTACTCCGTCTACATCCGCAGGACCGATGGCGCACCGGCGACTCGACTCGGTGAAGGAGGAGCCTCGCGTCTCTCTCCGGACGGCAAGTGGGCGCTCGCGGCAGTCGCTGTGTCGGGCGAGCCGCAGCTGGTCGTCTATCCGACCGGTGTGGGCGAGCCAAAGCGCCTGCCAACCGATGGCCTGAGAGTGCAGATGGGAGACTGGCTTCCCGATGGAAAGGCGATTCTGATCACCGCCAGCGAGCGCGGGCATGGAACCCGTCTCTACGTTCGCGATCTAGAGGGGGGCAAGTCTCGCGCCGTGTCTCCCGAGGGCTATCGCTCCATACGCCGCGGCGTGTCACCCGACGGGAAGTTCGTCATTACGATCGGTCCGGACCAGCGCCACTATCTTTATCCGATCGCGGGCGGCGAGCCGCAGGCGATTCCCGGCGTCGTGCCGCAGGACCGCATCGAAGGGTGGACGGCCGACGGCAAGGGCCTCTACGTGCACCGGCGCGGCGAGCTCCCGGCGAAGGTCTACCGACTCGACGTTACGACCGGCAAGAAGGAGCTGTGGAAGGAGCTCATGCCGCTGGAGACCGCCGGGCTCGGCGACGTCGGCGGAGTCACGATGGCGCGCGACGGCAAGTCCTACGTCTACGGAACGGGTTGGACGCTGTCGGATCTCTATCTCGTCGAGGGGTTGAAGTAATCCGACTTAGAATCCGCTCGGCCCGATGACGCTTTCCGCCGGAACGAAGCTCGGCCCCTACGAGATCCTCGCGCCGATTGGTGCGGGAGGAATGGGGGAAGTGTATCGGGCGAGCGACTCGCGCCTGAAGCGCGAAGTCGCGATCAAGGTGCTGCCGGCGTCTTTCTCGAGCGACGCCGATCGTCTGCGGCGCTTCGAGCAGGAGGCGGAGGCGGCGGGAGGGCTCAACCACCCCAACATCACGGCGGTCCACGACATCGGCACGGCGGACGGCGCTCCGTACATCGTCACGGAGCTTCTCGAGGGGGAGACGCTGCGCAGCCGGCTTGGCGTCGGAGCGCTCCCACCACGCAAAGCGATTGATTATGCGATCCAGATCGCGCGAGGCCTGGCGGCAGCCCATGAGAAGGGGATCGTCCACCGGGATCTGAAGCCCGAGAACCTGTTCCTGACGAAAGATGGCCGGGTCAAGATCCTGGATTTCGGTTTGGCGAAACTGACGCAGGCGAAGGACGGCGGCTCAGGAACGAACCTTCAGACTATTTCTGAGACCGAGCCGGGCGTCGTCCTTGGGACGATGGGCTACATGTCGCCCGAGCAGGTGCGCGGCAAGGCGGCGGATCCGCGGTCGGACATCTTCGCCTTCGGGACGATCCTCCACGAGATGCTCTCGGGGCAGCGGGCGTTCCGCGGGGACACGGCCGCGGACACGATTACGGCCATCCTGAGCAAGGAGCCGCCGGACTTATCCCAGACCAACAAGGACATCCATCCTGGAATCGACCGGATCGTCCGGCATTGTCTGGAAAAGAACCCCGAGGAGCGCTTCCAGTCGGCGCGTGACGTCGCGTTCGATCTGGAGACGCTTTCGGGCATCTCGGCGCCGACTGCGGCCGTTGCCGCACCCGCTCCGGCGGCGAAGAGGCGCTGGCTCGCGCCAGCCGCGTTGGCGGCGGCCGTCGCGCTCGCCGCCGGTCTTGCTGCGGGATATCGCTATGGCAAGAGAGCCGGCTTTCGTCCCCCACCGAACTACCAGCAGTTGACCTTCCGCCGCGGTGAGCTCTATTCCGCGCGCTTTGCGCCGGACGGACAAACCGTCATCTACGCGGCCGCGTGGGACGGCAAGCCCGTCGAGGTCTTCGCGACGCGCACCGACCGGCCCGAGTCGCGCGTTTTCGGCCTCGTCGGAGCGGATATCGCCGCGATCTCGCGCACGGGCGAGATGCTGGTGTTCGTGGACCGGCACGTGGAAGAGGCCTTCATTCGGGCGGGAACGCTCGCCCAGGTGAGCGTGTCCGGTGGCGTCGCCCCGCGCGAGATCTCCACCGACGTGCAGTGGGCCGACTGGGCGCCAGACGGCACCAGTTACGCGATCGTCCGCGACGTCAATCTGCGCAGCCAGATCGAGTACCCGGCGGGCAAGATGCTCTACCAGACCGTGGGCTGGATCAGCCATCCGCGCGTTTCGCCGAAGGGGGACCTCGTGGCCTTCCTCGACCACCCGATCCGGCGTGACGACGGCGGGTCGGTCGTGATCGTGGATCGCTCCGGCAAGAAGACGGCGCTCGCGGGCGTCTTCGCGTCGGTCCAGGGCCTCGCCTGGTCCACGGACGGGAAAGAGGTTTGGTTCACGGGAACCAGGGTCGGCGGCAATCGCGCGATCCACGCGGTGACGCTCTCGGGCTCCGAGCGGCTGCTCGCGCGGGTGACCGAGAGCCTGACCCTGCAGGACATCTCCGAAGACGGGAGGGCGCTGGTCTCCCACGACGTGATCCGGATCGGGGTCCTCGGGCGCCGAGCGGGCGACGCGAGGGAGAGGGACCTCTCCTGGCTCGACTGGTCGTCCGCGTTCGATCTTTCGGCGGACGGGAAGACGTTGCTGTTCTCCGAGACGGGCGAAGGCTCGGGCCCCGGATACTCGTGCTTCATCCGGGGCACGGACGGGTCCCCGCCGGTGCGCCTCGGCGAGGGCGCGGGCGTGTCCCTCTCGCCCGACGGCAAGTGGGTCACGGCCCACACCCCGCGCGCGGAGCACCCGCAGCTCTGGATCTATCCGACCGGGGCGGGGGAGAAGAAGCTCTTGCCGACCGGCACCCTGCAGGTTGGGACGTCCGCCGATTGGCTTCGTGACGGCAAGAGGATTGTCTTCACGGCGAACGAGCCCGGGCGTGGCGGTCGGCTCTTCCTGACCGACACCGTCGGCGGGAACCCGCGCGCCCTGACGCCCGAAGGCTACAGGCTCATCCCGAGATCGGTCTCGCCGGACGGCAAATGGGTCGCCGCGATCGGCCCCGACAGGAAGCGATATCTCTACCCCCTCGAAGGCGGAGAGCCCCAGCCAATCGTGGGTCTCGCGCCGGACGAGACGCCGACTGGCTGGAGCGGCGACGGCCGATCTCTTTACGTCTTCCGGCGGCGTGACGTGCCGGCGCGCGTTTTCAAGCTCGAGGTCGCGACCGGCAAGAAGGAACTCTGGAAAGAGTTCATGCCTGCCGACGGCTCCGGGATCCAGGACATCGCGCCGATCATCCCGACGCCCGATGGACAGGCGTACGTCTACGGGTACTCGCGCACGCTCTCCGACATGTACGTCGTCGAGGGCCTGAAGTGATCCCCGGTTAGAATCCCGGCCTCGATGACCCTTTCCGCCGGAACCCGTCTCGGTCCTTACGAGATTCTCGCGCTGTTGGGGGCGGGCGGGATGGGGGAGGTGTATAAGGCGCGCGACGAGCGGCTCAAGCGCGATGTTGCGATCAAGGTCCTTCAGGCGGAACTCGCGGCGGATGCCGACCGGCGAGCCCGTTTCGAGCGGGAGGCCCGCGCGGCATCCGCGTTGAACCATCCCCACATCGTCACGATCTACGACATCGGTTCGGCCGATTCGAACTTCTACATCGCGATGGAGCTCGTCGACGGAGCGACGCTGCGCGACGTGTTCGGAGACGAGCCGCTTCCTCCGCGCCGGCTGCTCGACATTGCCGTTCAGACCGCCGAAGGGCTGGCGAAGGCCCACGACGCCGGGATCGTGCACCGGGACTTGAAGCCCGAGAACCTGATGGTTTCGCGCGACGGCTACGTCAAGATCCTTGACTTCGGATTGGCCAAGCTCGTGGAAGCGCCCGCGGAGAACTTATCGGACGTTCTCACGGGAACCCGCCCCGGGATGGTCATGGGCACGGTCGGCTACATGTCGCCCGAGCAGGCAAGCGGGCGCGCGGTCGACTTTCGGTCCGACCAGTTCTCGCTCGGCAGTATCCTCTATGAGCTCGCCACCGGGCACCGCGCCTTTCGCCGCGATACGTCTGCGGAGACGTTGACGGCGATCATCCGCGAGGAGCCCCGTCCAATCGCTCAGCTCAGCCCACGCGTGCCCGCGCCCTTCCGCTGGATCGTCGAGCGGTGTCTTTCCAAGGAGCCGGAAGGGCGCTACGCGTCGACGCGTGATCTGGCGAGAGACCTCGCGATGGTCCGCGATCATCTCTCGGAGATGGGCTCGGGCGAAACGCCGGCGGCGCAAGCCGTGCCCGCCTCCGCCGAGGCGGCCCTGCCGACGTTCCAGCGCTTGAGCTTTCGCCGCGGCACGATCCTCTCGGCGCGTTTTGCTCCCGACGGGCGCACCATCATCTACGGCGCCTCGTGGGACGGCGACGCCTTCCGCCTCTTCTCGACCCGTCCCGAGAGTCCCGAGTCGAGCCCGCTCACGCTGCCGGAAGCCGAGGTGCTGTCGGTCTCGCGCGCGGGCCAGATGGCGATCTCCCTCGACCGCCGCTGGGCGGGCCGCTTCATCTGGAGCGGCACGCTCGCGCAGGCGCCGCTGGTTGGCGGCGCGCCGCGGGAGCTGCTCGACGACGTCCAGTGGGCCGACTGGGGGCCGGATGGGTCGAGCCTCGCCGTCGTGCGGAAGGAGGCCGGCAAGACGCGTCTCGAGTATCCCATCGACAATGTGCTGTACGAAACCGCGGGCTGGATCAGCCACCCCCGCGTGTCCCCGAACGGAGATCTCGTCGCCTTCCTGGATCATCCGATCCAGGGGGACGACATGGGCTCGGTCACGACCGTGAACCGCGGCGGAAGGCTCGAGACCCTTTCGACCGATTGGATCACGGCATACGGGCTCGCCTGGTCGGGCGATGGGCGCGAGATCTGGTTCACGGCGACGCGCGTGGGGGTGGCGCGGGCCATCTGGGCGGTCTCGCTCTCGAGTCAGGAACGCCTGCTCGCCCGAACGCCGGGCGAGCTGACGGTCCAGGACGTCTCGGTGGACGGCCGCGTTCTGATGACGAGCGACAACGGGAAGGTGGGCATCATCGGCCTTCCTCCGGGACAGGGTAAGGAGAGAGATCTCTCACTGCTCGACTGGTCCCTCGTCCGCGACCTCTCCTCGGACGGAAGGCTCCTGCTCTTCGATGAGTCCGGGGAAGGGGCGGGGTCGCGCCAAGGCGTCTACATTCGCAAGACCGACGGCTCTCCAGCGGTTCGGCTGGGGGACGGCACCGCTTGCGGCATTTCCCCCGATGAAAGATGGGCGCTCTCGCTGTCCCTCAATCCCGTCGGCAAACAGCTCGTGCTTCTGCCGGTCAAGGCGGGGCAGCCGAAGGCCCTTCCGCCCCACGGACTCAACATCCATCGCGCAAGCTGGATCCCGGATGGGAAGCGGGTATTGATCGCCGCAAACGAGCCGGAGCGGGCGCTCCGGCTCTATCTTCAGAGTCTGCAGGGGGAAAAGCCGGTCGCGATCACGCCGGAAGGGATCGCCGTGGGCTCGTTTCCGGTTTCGCCGGACGGGAGACGCGTCGTGGCGCAGGCCGGGGATCAGCAGCATTACCTTTTTCCGTTCGAAGCGGGCGAAGCGGAGCCGATTGCGGGCCTCGGCCCGGAAGACCGTCCGATCCAATTTGCGGCGGATGGCCACTCGCTCTACTGCTTTCGCCGAGGGGAGTTGCCGTCGCACATCTTCGGCCTCGACCTCGCGTCGGCTGAGAAGCAAGAGATCAAGAGGCTCATGCCTGCCGACCCGGCGGGCGTCGTCGAGATCGTCTCCGTGGTCCTGACGCCCGACGCCTCCAGCTACGCCTACAGCTATCACCGCATCCTCTCGGACCTCTTTCTCGTGGAGGGTTTGCAGTGAGCCTCGCGACCGGCACGCGCCTGGGCCCCTACGAGATCCTCGCGCCCTTGGGCGCGGGAGGGATGGGAGAAGTGTACCGCGCGAGGGATGCGCGCCTCGGACGCGAGGTGGCGATCAAGGTGCTCCCCGCGTCGTTCTCGCAGGATGCCGACCGCCTGCACCGATTCGAGCAGGAGGCGCGTGCGGCCGGAATCCTGAACCATCCGAACATCACCGCGGTCCACGACATCGGCACCGCGGACGGCGCACCCTACATCGTCACGGAGCTTCTCGAGGGAGAGACGCTGCGTGCACGACTCTCGACCGGACCGCTTTCGGTGCGCAAGGCCATCGAGTACGCGGTGCAGATCGCGAAGGGGCTCGCGGCAGCCCACGAGAAGGGAATCGTGCACCGCGATTTGAAGCCCGAGAACCTTTTCCTCACGAAGGACGGCCGCGTCAAGATCCTGGACTTCGGCCTGGCGAAGCTGAAGCCGGAGACGGGACAGGACGGCAAGACCGACATGAAGACAGTCTCGGGAGGCACGGAGCCGGGCGTCGTCCTCGGGACGATGGGCTACATGTCGCCGGAGCAGGTGCGGGGGAAGGCCGCGGACAAGAGGAGCGACCTCTTCGCCTTTGGGGCGATCCTCTACGAGATGCTCTCGGCTCAGCGGGCGTTCCGGGGAGACTCGGCCGCGGACACGATCACGGCCATCCTGACGAAGGAGCCGCCGGATCTGTCTCAGACGAACAAGGAGATCCATCCGGGCTTAGACCGGATCGTCCGGCACTGTCTGGAGAAGAACCCGGAGGAGCGCTTCGAGTCGGCCCGCGATGTCGCGTTCGACCTGGAAGCGCTCTCGGGAGTCTCGGGGCCCGCGACGACAGCGCCGTACGCGGAAATCAAGCGCCGCCGTCTCTGGCCCGTCTTGACAGGCGCGGTTCTGGCCACTGCCCTGATCGTCGGTGTCTTGGCCTATCTCGTCGGTAAGGAGGCCGGCGAGCGGCCGCCTCCCTCCTTTCACCAGCTCACGTTCCGCCGTGGCGAGATCCTGTCGGCGCATTTCGCTCCCGACGGACAGACCGTGGTGTACTCGGCGGCCTGGGACGGCAAACCCGTCGAGGTCTTCGTTCGCCGGCTGGAGAGTCCAGAGGCGAGACCCTTCGGCCTCTCCGGCGCCGAGGTCCTCGCGATCTCGAGGTCGGGCGAGATGGCGGTGTCGTTAGACCGAACCTCTTCCGGTGGCTTCCGACGAACCGGCACGCTGGCGCAGCTCTCGGTTGCCGGCGGGGCCGCTCCCCGAGACATCTTGGAGGACGTCGAATGGGCGGACTGGGCGCCGGACGGAAAGAGTCTCGCGGTCGTGCGGATGCCTCAGGGCCGGATGCGGCTGGAATACCCGATCGGCAAGGTCTTATACGAGACGAGCGGTTGGATCAGCCATCCGCGCGTTTCGCCGGGCGGGGATTTCGTGGCCTTCATCGACCACCCGTCTTTGACCGATGACGGCGGATCGGTTGTCCTCGCGGACCGCTCCGGTCGCAAGAAAGCGCTGTCCAAGCCTTTCTCCTCGGCGCAGGGTCTCTCGTGGGGGCCCAACGGCAGCGAGGTCTGGTTCACCGCTGCCGAGGTTTCGCTTCGCGCTCTCTACTCGGCGTCGCTCTCCGGCACGGTCCGCCTGCGTTCGCGAATCGCGGGCAATCTGACCCTGCGAGACATCTCGCGCGAAGGACGAATGCTCGCCAGTCGGGACACTTTCCGGGAGGAGATTCTCGCTCTCCCGCCTGGAGAGTCGAAAGAACGTGATCTCACATGGCTCGACTACTCGCTTCCGACCTTTCTCTCCTCTGACGGCAGGACGGTGCTCTTCACCGAAGGAGGCGAGGGCGGAGGGGCCGGTTATTCCGTCTACGTTCGGAAGACCGACGGCTCGCCGGCCGTACGCCTTGGAGAAGGCTTGGGTCAGGCCCTCTCACCGGACGGGAAGTGGGCCGTTGTGATCCTGCACCCAGCGACGGATCCGCAGCTTGCGGTCTATCCGACGGGCGCGGGCGAGCCGAAGCTGCTTTCGAAAGAAGGCGTCACCGTGTTGAATGCGTGCTGGATGCCGGACGGAAAGAGGATCCTGATTACGGCGAGCGAGCCGGGCCGCGGGCTCCGGCTCTACTTGCGTGACGTTGATGGCGGGAAGCCGCGCGCCCTGACGCCGGAAGGGTACAGGGGCTTCCGCGTTGTTTCACCCGACGGTTCCCGGGCCGTCGTGACGGGCCCCGATCGGAGGACCTATCTCTATCCAATCTCGGGAGGTGAGCCAACGGCGATTCCGGGTGTCGATGTGAATGATCGAGTCGCTGAGTTCGGTGCGGATGCCCGTTCTGTCTATGTGTATCGCCAGGGAGAGATCCCCACGAAGGTCTATCGGGTCGACGTCTCGACGGGCCACCGGGAGCTGTGGCGGTCGTTGATGCCGACCGACGCAGGAGGTGTCTCCCTGATCGGCCCTCTGCCGACAGCGAGCGGCGAGTCGTACGCGTACTCCTACGGCCGCACGCTGTCAGACCTGTACATCGTCGACGGCCTCAAATGACTCTTTCCACGGGCACGCGCCTGGGTCCCTACGAGATCCTCGCGCCTCTCGGCGCTGGGGGGATGGGGGAGGTGTACCGCGCGCGCGACGAGCGCTTGAAACGCGACGTCGCGATCAAGGTCCTGCCGGCGGAGCTCGCGGCGGATGCGGATCGCCGCATGCGATTCGAACGCGAGGCGCGCGCGGCGTCGGGGCTGTCGCATCCCAACATCCTGACGATCTACGACATCGGGTCGGCCGATTCCATGATCTACATCGCCATGGAGCTAATCGACGGTGGAACGCTCAAGGACCTCGTCGCCTCTGGTCCTCTGCCGACGAAGAAGCTGCTCGAGATCGGCGTTCAGATCGCCGACGGTCTCGCTGAGGCGCACGCCGCAGGGATCGTCCACCGGGATTTGAAGCCTCAGAACGTCATGGTCAGCAAGCACGGGTACGTGAAGATTCTCGATTTCGGACTCGCCAAGCTCGTCACGCCCGAGGAGAGAGAACTCTCGGTCGCGCAGACCGCCGTCGACGCGACCCGGCCCGGCATGGTCATGGGGACGGTCGGCTACATGTCGCCCGAGCAGGCCGCCGGCCGGCCGATCGACTTCCGGTCGGACCAGTTCTCATTCGGGTCGATCCTGTACGAGCTGGCGACGGGCAAGCGCGCCTTCGAGCGTTCGACGACCGCGGAGACGCTGACGGCGATCATTCGGGAGGAGCCGGCGCCCGTGGCACAGCTGAACCCGAAGGTACCGGCGCCTGTGCGATGGCTCGTCGAACGCTGCCTGACGAAGGATCCGGAGGACCGGTTCGGGACGACCAAGGACTTGGCGCGCGATCTCGCGAGCATCCGCGACCACCTCTCCGAGGCTCCTGGCGAGGTGACGGGACAGTTTGCGGCTCCCGCGAAGCCGCGGCCGCGAGTCTGGCCGATTCTCCTCGGCGCCGCACTTCTGGCTGCCGTCGGCGTCGGCGCGTTCGCGGCCGGTAAGAGATTGGGAGGAGCGCCGCCGCCATCATTCCGACAGCTGACGTTCCAGCGCGGCGAGATCTATTCGGCGCGCTTCGCCCCGGACGGTCAGACGGTCCTCTATGCCGCCGCCTGGGAGGGACGTCCCGTCGAGATCCTCGTCGGCCGCCTTGAGAGTCCGGAGTCGCGCCCTTTCGGTTTGAAGGGGGCCGACGTCTTCGCGATCTCGCCTTCCGGCGAAATAGCCGTTTCCATCGGCCGGCGTTACGGCGGACCGTTCATAAGGACGGGAACCCTGGCCCGCATCGGCATCACCGGCGGCGGCACCCCGCGCGAGGTCCAGGAGGATGTGCACTGGGGGGACTGGTCGCCCGACGGTGCCAATCTCGCGATCGTCCGCGACGCTGGAGCCCGCAACCGGCTCGAATATCCGATCGGGAAGGTGATCTATGAGACCGACGGTTGGGTCAGCAATCCGCGCGTCTCGCGTGGCGGGGATGTCGTCGCCTTTCTCGACCACCCGGCCCGCGGCGACGACGGGGGAAGCGTCGCGATTGTGGACCGCGCCGGAAAGAAGAAGACACTGACGAGAGACTTCGCCACCGAGGGAGGCCTCGCCTGGTCTCCGAATGGGAATGAGATCTGGTTTACGGCGGCGGAAGTCGGCGGCAATCGCGCGCTCTACGCGGTCACGCCATCGGGCGCCATGCGGATCGTGACGCGGGTAACGGGCAACCTCACCCTTCACGACGTGTCTCGGGACGGTCGGGTCCTCATCGCCCACGACACGCTTCGCTCCGGCATTCTCGTTCTTTCGCCGGGGGACCAGAAGGAGCGGGACCTTTCTTGGCTGGATTGGTCGGCGGTGCAGGATCTCTCGACGGACGGCAAGAGCCTGCTCTTTTCGGAATCGGGAGAGGGCGGGGGCCAGGGCTATTCGACTTATCTCCGCAGCATGGACGGCTCGCCTCCGGTCCGCCTCGGCGAAGGCAGCGCCCAGTCTCTGTCCCCCGACGGGAAGTGGGCCATTGCCATCCTGCATCCCGGTTCGGACCGGCAAGCGGTTCTCCTCCCGACGGGCGCCGGCGAGCCGAAGCCGCTTACTTCGGAAGGCCTCGTCGTCGCCGACGCCCAGTGGGTCCCGGACGGAAAACACGTTCTCCTCACGGCGAGCGAGCCGGGGCATGGGAATCGGCTCTATCTGATCGCGGCCGAGGGAGGCAAGGTGAAGCCGTTGACCCCTTTGGGGTATCGGGCCTTCGCGCGCACCCTGTCGCCCGACGGAAAGTGGGTCACTGTCACGGGGCCGGACCGCAAAGCCTACCTCTATCCCCTTGAGGGAGGGGAACCGGCTCCGATTCCCGGTTTGAACGAAACAGAAATACCTGTCGGATGGACCTCCGACGGACGGTTTCTTTACGTGACTCGGCCGGGGGAATACCCCGCGCGGGTTTATCGACTCGAGGTCTCGACCGGAAAACGGGAGTTATGGAAGGAGCTCACGCCGCCCGACCCGGCCGGAATCTTCGGCATCCGGGCTCCGCGCGTCGCGTCGGACGGAAAGTCCTACGTGTATTCGTACAACCGGATCCTGTCGGACCTCTTTCTCGCCGACGGCGTGAAGTAGTCTCGTGTCGATCCACGTCCCCAAAGACATCATGCTCGTCGGCAACGAGCTCGCGATCGTCTGGGACGACGGGCGCGAGGACTATTTCCCGCTCGAGAAGCTGCGGCGCAACTGTCCCTGCGCGATGTGCAAGGGAGAGGGGGACCTCCTCGGCAACGTCCATCGGGGTCCACAGCGGCCTCTGACGCCCCGCTCGTTCCAGGCCGTTTCGCACCGGCGCGTCGGCGGCTACGCGCTCCAAATCGACTGGGCCGACGGCCACAACGACGGCATCTACAGCTTCGAGACGCTGCGGCGAATGGCCGCGGCCCCTGAGTCGCCCTGATCGTGGAGCCGCGATCCGTGGAGCACCGCGAAACGAGCCCCGGGCAAGCGACGGATTTCGGCCCGCGCGCGTGGGCCCGCGACCTTCTGGAGAGTGACCGGCGGTACTTCGAGGCGGACGCCGAGCTGTTCCCCGTGCCGGGCGCGGTGATCGTCGCGCTTCGCGGCGCGGAGGCCCTCGCGGCGGGGTGCGTCGTGCACCGGATCGACGCCGCGCAAGCGGCGTCGGACGCCGACGCGTGGCTCGTGGACGTCGAACGCCGGCTGCGCGCGCTCCGGAGCTCGCGTGCCCGCGTCTACCTCGACGCGCCGCTCGCGCCGCTGGAGCGTGCCCTCGAGCGGCGCGGATACAGGCTGCGCGTCGAGTTCGGCTTCGCGCGGGCGGCCGGCGACAGCGCCGGCGGAATCGAGATCGAGCTTCTGCCGGCGGAGGACGAGAGCGGCTGGTCGGCGCGGCGCGTGCTCATGCATCGCGTGGGGCGCGGCCCCGACGGGCACTCCATGGACCCGGAGCTCTGGGTCGCGATGGAGCGCCGCAAGCACCGGGCCGGCTACATGCGGCCATACCTGATCCGAACGGGCGGCGAAATCGTCGGCGCGGTCTGCACCGCGCCGTGCGGAAGCCTGTTGCGGATGAAGAACCTTGTCGTCGATCCCGCTCACCGGCGCCGCGGGGTCGCGACGGCGACAGCGGTGTGCCTTGCGCGGCTCGCCGCCGAGGAAGGTTTCGCGGCGACCGGTTGCTTCGCCCTCGACGGGGAGGCGGGTCTCGTCGTGTACCCCCGGGCCGGGTACCGCCTCTTGGCGCGCCAGACCGAGTGGGTCCGAGACTTCGAAGGGGCGGCGACCGCCATGACGCGCCGGTCGCAGTTGCTCGAGCCCGGGGAAGTCGAGGCCTATTGGCGCGACGGGCACGTGATCGTGAAGGGCCTCTTCGATCTCCAGGAATCGCGCGCGTGGGCAGACGAGTCCGACCGCCTCTGGGCGAGTGTGCCCGCGGACCGCGGGAACCCGCGCGTGCAGTGGCGCGGTCGCGTCGACGGCGGCGAGATCGCGGATCGAATCGATCCGGTCCTCGACATCTCGCCTGTCTTCGAGGCACTGGCCCGGGATACGCGGCTCATCGCCGCCGCGTCCCGCCTGCTCGACGGCACGGCGATACCGTTCAAGGCCAAGCTCATCACGAAGCGGCCGGGGACCGCCGGCTACGGGCTGCACCAGGACTATCCGTACTGGGAGCCGCTCGGCCTCCCCGCCGACGACTACGTCAACGCTCTCGTCGCGTTCGACCCGTTCGACGGCGCCAGCGGCACCCTCGAAGTGTTCCCCGGGTTTCACCGCGAGCAGGCGCCGGCGCCCCCGGGGGCGCCCCTCGACGCGGACGAGTCGCTCGTGGATGGGCGTTGCGGCTTGCTACTCGTGCTGGAGCCGGGCGACGTCGCCATCTTCCACAGCCTGACGCCGCACCGCAGCGGCCCCAATCGCGGCGCGCATTCGCGCCAGGGACTCTTTCTGACGTACGTTCCGTCGCGCTACTCGGGGTTGCAGGAGCGTTACGAGCGCGAGCGAATCGATCGCGCGCGATGAACCCGCACCGGCGGACCCGGGCGCGGGTCGCGGGCGCCGAGCAGATCGGCGGCTCCGATTGACGATGCCCTCGGCCATGTGACGAAGCGTCCGAGGCGGCGCCCGTCCGAGCAGCCCGGCCCGGCCGAGCCGGCGCCCGAAGTCTCCGAAGGTCGGAAGCAGCTCGACGGGTCGTCCTTTCACCGTCGGCCGGATATTCAGGAAGTCGAGGCAGTGAGAAAAGCGGGGTCTGACCTCGGTCCCCTCCTCGAGATGTCCCGCGCGTCACTTGCGGTGGCGCTTCCGAAAGGCGCGCACCTTCATCAGGTTGCCGCAGGTCGCCATGGCGCACCACTGCCGCCTGTGATTGCGGGTGCCGTCGTAGAAGAAAAGAACGCAGTTGGGATTGGCGCACCGGCGGATCAGGCGCAGATCGCGGGAGCTCAGCAGATCCGCCGCCACTTCGGCGACGCTGCCGAGCAGCGAGATCGGCTGCGTGGGGCGCGACGTGAAGCGGGTCCGGAATCCGGCGCCGTGGCGCTCGAGGCGCAGGGTGCCGTCGTTCTCGGCGAGGATGAAGTTGATCGCGGCCGGTCCCTCGGCCGAGACGCCGCGTCCCCGGACGATGCCTTCGGCCATGTGCCGCAGCGTCTCGCGGAACGCCCTCGCCCGCTCCGCGACGCGCGCCCCCTCCGGATTTTCGCTCCAACGCTTCAGCGCATCGGTGGACCCGCGCGCATCGAGCCGTCCGGCCCGGGCAAGCCAGCCCACGAACTCCTGGAAGTCCCCGAGCAACTCGACGGAGCGCCCTCTTACGACCGGCCGCGTGTTGAGAAAGTCGAGACAGGGATGTCCCGCCAGGAACAGGAAACCACTCCTCTCTGCCTTCTCCGCCGTCGCGGCCATGTCGATCTCGGAGTGTAACCCGTGTGGGCGGGCAACCTCAGTTTGCTGGGGACCACCGATCCGACCACCGAAGGCAGACCTCCGGCAGTAGTCAACGCCGCGCGCAGCGCGGCGTTTACTCGCATGTGGCTGTCGCCGGAATCCCGTGCCCGGTGTTGTAGGATCCCCGCCCGTCGGAGAGGTGTCCGAGTGGCTTAAGGAGCACGCTTGGAAAGCGTGTGTACGCAAAACGTACCGGGGGTTCGAATCCCCCCCTCTCCGCCAAAACGTCGC
>DASXTI010000027.1:0-7871 GCA_036505535.1 Thermoanaerobaculia bacterium | reverse complement strand
ACGAGGTCGGAAAGATTGTTCGTCGTGACGGTGTCGGACTTGTAGTCGACCAAGACCCAGCCGTCGCCTTCCTCGTAGACGAGGTCGATGACTCCTTGCAGGAGAGTCCTGGCGGGACCCTCGTCGAAGCCGAGCTCCTCCCGCGCGACCTCGATTGCGAACGGCACCTCTACGAGGCGATTCTTCGCGGCCAGGGCGCTCCGCCACAGGTCCGAGCGCCGCACCCCGTCCACGGCTTCCAGGATTTCCTCGACCTCGGCTGCAGGGCGCTCCTCCGCCGCCAGGAGGTTGGCCGCGAAGACCCGCACGTCTACATCGGGGTTGCGCATCAGCGCTTCGAGAGTGCCGTGGAGCACGCGACCCCACGACATGCCCCGGCCGGTGCGTTCCCACATCGGCCGGGCCCCCGCGCTGTGCGCCAGGTCGGTGACCGCTGCGATCCGGTAGCTGGCACGCGAGGCCGCCTCGCGGCGCGAGGAGGAGAGGACGCGAAAGGCCGCAAGCTCCTCAGAGAGTCGGCCCGGAGACCGTGGCGCCCCGGGAAGCGGCGAGGGCTCCGAGTCCGGAAGCGGCGTCCGAAGGTGAGGGGCGAGCGCCGCCCAGGGACCGCGGGCGTCCCCGCTCCTGGTCCGCTTGATGCTGACGATCAGACTGTCCCGGGCGCGCGTCGCTCCGACGTAGAGCAGGCGAATCTTCTCCGCTGCGTCGAAGCGGCTCTCGGTCTGCTGCATCGCGTCCCAGCCCACCGGTCGCGCGATCTCCTCGCGGCCGTGCTCACCCATCCGTTTGGTCACGCGGAAGTGGCCGGTCGGCGGCTCGACCTCTCGATCGACGACATACTCGCGACAGCGCCCCGTCTCTCCGGTCGGGTCTGCGAGAAATACGACCCGAGCCTCGAGGCCCTTGGCGCCGTGAAGCGTCATGAGGCGCACGGCGTCGGGGCGCCCGGGCGCGGAGCTCATCTGCTCGATCAGCTCCTCCTCTCGGAACCGCTGGAGCTCGCGGACCACGCCCGAGAAGTCGAGACCCTCGCCAGAGAGGGTCCGCGCGGCCGCCAGGGCCTTCAGCAAGTTCCCGGCGCGGCTGTCGCCCAGCGGCTCGGCCGCGGCGAGCGCACCCCAGCCGATCCGGTCGAGCAGACGCGCCACGGCCGCCGCCGGAGGGAGCGTTTCCACCAGCGCCTCCCCCTCGCGCAGCAGCTCGAGCGCGCGGCGAATCTTCGGGCTCGCATCCTCGGGCGGATGGGATCGGTGGGAGAAACGCCCGCCCGATCTGGCGAAACGGTAGAGCGCTTCATCGTCCACGCCGAAGATCGGACCCCGCAGCGCCGCCAGGCAGGGAACCGGATTCTCAGGATCCGCCAGCGCCTCGAGCAGAGGCATGAGCGCGTCGAGGTCGGCGGATTCGCGGAAGGCGCCTCCGCCCGCGATCTCGTAAGGCACGCCTCGCCGCTCCAGCGCCCGGGCGTAGTCCGCCATGTGCCGGCGCCGGCGGAACAGGAGGAGAAAATCGCCGGGACGGTGCGTCCGCGCCGCGATCCACGTCGCGACCGCATTGGCGACCCGTGTGGCGTCGAGCTCGACGACCGGTCGATCCAGGTTGCCCGAGGACGGTGTATCGAGGCGAAAGACGGAGGGACCGGACGGGGCATCGGTCCGGGCCGGAGAGAGCCCGACATAGGCCGCCTGGGCCCGAGTCGGGGCGTTCGGAAACATCCGGCCAAAGACGCCGTTGACCCAGTCGCAGAGGCCTGCCGAGGAGCGGAAGCTCGTCGAGAGCTCGACGAAGCGGCCACAGCGGCCGATTCGCTCGCGGACCTCTTCGTAGATCTCGATGTCGGCGCGGCGAAACCGATAGATCGACTGCTTGGGGTCGCCGACGACGAATAGGGACCCGGCCACGGGGGTGAGCTTCGTCCAGTCCCGCTCGCGCGTGTTGGCGCCGGTCAAATAGAACAGGATCTCGGCTTGGATGGGATCGGTGTCCTGGAACTCGTCGACGAGGATCGGTGTGAAGCGCCCGCGCAACGCCTCGCGCACGCGGGGGTGATCCCGGAGGAGATCGCGGGCGTAGAGGAGAAGGTCCTGGAAATTGAGCCGTCCCTCGCGGCGCCGCCACTCCCCATACTCGTCGCGGGCTTCCCGCAGCAGCGGCATCACGAACGGATGCAGATACTCGGCCCAGGCCGCGAGCGCGGGTTTCACGACCCGCTCACGGAAGGCTTCGAATGGTTTCTTGGACCCTCCGGCGCTATCGAGGACCTTGCTCGGCCTCAGGACCTTCAGGATCCGAACGAGCTCGGGGGCGCCCTCGACGTCGAGGATTCCGAGCAGACGGCGGGCGCGGCGGACCGCCGCCTGAAACTCGCTCCAGCCGCCGGCCGGCGCCTCCGCGGGGATCGCAGCCGCCTCGCGCTCCAGGAAGGCGGCGACTTCCCGCCGCGCGTCGGCGAAGTCGGGCTCGGGGCGCAGAGGGCCGATCGCTAAGTCGACGTCGGAATTCTCGCAGACGGTCTCGAAGGTCTCCCGCAGGTTCTCGAGCGGAACGTCGAGATCGATGAGACGGGCGAGGCGCGGATCCGCGTCGAGGAAGAGCCGCTCGGCGAAGCGATCCCACGCCTCGCTTCGCGCCGCCCCGTTCTCCGGCTCGTCCATCTCCTCGAAGCCCGGGTCCACGCCGGCTTCCACGGGACGCTCCCGGAGCAGTCGGGCGGCGAACGCGTGAATGGTTCCGAGAAAGCAGGAATCCAGGCGCGCGAGGGCCGCGGCGAGATGGGCGCGGCGACCCGGCTCTCTTTCCGTCCGAAGAGACTCTTCGAGCCCGTTCTGGAAGCGTTGTCGGAGCTGCGCGGCGGCCTTGATCGTGAAGGTCACGGCGGAGAGGCGGTCCACGGTCGCCCGTCCCGTCGCCACCAGCGCCACCATGCGGTCTACCAGACAGCTCGTCTTCCCCGTACCGGCGGCCGCCTCGACCAGCATCGTCGTGTCGAGATCCTCGCGGATCGCGGCGCGATGCGCGTCGTCCGGCAGGCTCGCCGGCTTAGAAGAGTCAGCGGCGCTTTTCTTCATGGATCTCCCGAAAGGCGGCAAGAATCGGAGATGCCGTCGTCTCGAGCTTCCGGAGGGCGCGCTCGCTCGCCGCTTGAGCTCCGCCGCAGATTTCCTCGAGGTCGCAGTATCTGCAGTCCTGATCGGACACGGCGTGCGGAAACATGCCCGCGGCGATCAGGTCGAAGAGCCGGCGGAGGACTTCGCCGGACGCGGCGGGTGCAAGATCGACCGCGACCCGCAAACCTTCTCCCTTTCGGCCGGGAAAGAAGTATCCGGACTTCGAAACACGCCCGGGCCGGCCGGCCCTCGCCAGCAATCCCTCGAAGGCCATCGCGTACAGGGCGGGCTGGATCTGCCGGCCGCCTCGGACGCCGAGCCCCTCCCGGATCGCCAGAGTGCTCCCTGTCTTGTAATCCCAGACGTGGAACGTTCCGTCGGCCGCCTCGTCGACGCGGTCGATCGACCCCCGGAGAAGAAATCTCTCGTTTCCGCCGACCGAGATTTCGATCGGATCCGGACTCGCGACCTCCGCGCGGCTCTGCGCCATTTCGCGGGAGAGACCGAAGGAGACCTCGAAGTACCGCGGCGAGACGTCGCGACAGTGCTCCTCCTCGGCGGCCAGGAGCGTTTGGCAGGCGAAACGGATGGCGTCGCGCTGGCCGGTGAAGGCGAGGTCGCTCCGTGGCGGGATCCGCTCGCGCCAGACGGCGATTCGCTCCTCCGCGATCTCGAGGATGACCTCGCCGTGCCGCGCGAGGTCGGGCTTCTCGCCCGCCGCCGTGATGCGTTCGAAGAAGATCCGGAAGACCTCGTGGAGGAGGCTTCCCTCGTCCATCGGATCGAGCCATCGTCCCGCCTCCCGCCGGAGGTCGTCGGGCGGCTCGACGCCCAGGACGTGGCGCACGAACCAGGCGAACGGGCAGTGCGCGAGATCCTGGATGCGGGAGGCCGAGAAGGGGCGCGCGCTGACGCGCGGATCGAGCTCCGGAGTTCCCGACCTCACCCAACCGTCGTAGATCGTGAACTCGTCGCTCGCCCGGGCCGCGAGGGCGCGGCAACCGTCTTCCAACCAGGGATAGGCCACTCGAACCGCGGGCGCCGAGACGTCGGGCGCCCCTCTCGGCGTCGCCAGACGCGACAGCCACCATTCGAAGTCATCGAGCGCGAGCTCCTCGCCGGGAGCAAAGCCGACGGCATTCGGGAGGGCCCGCCGCAGATCCTCGTAATCCGCATCCGGACGGCCGGATCGCACCCGGTGCAGGTCCAGGAAGAACGGGGAGGGAGCAGGCTCTCCCGACATCGACAGGTGGCGAAGGTCGAAGCTCGAGTACGAAGCCGTGAGCGAGCCACGCAGTCGGGCGACTGCGGCCCGCAATGCCATCGAGACTTCCAGCGGTCTCTCCCGGCCGAGCGCGAGAGCGGGCTCGGTCAGCGTATCGTTGATGCGCCGCCGCTCCTCATCGAGAAGAACCGGATCCTCGAGGTCGCGTCCGGGGTGACGCCCTGCATCTAAGCCGAGGAGAAACGTGTGCGGCCGTCCCGAAAACCCTCCGCCGCCATAGAACGCGACGTGGACCCGGCCCGGCCGCGGCCGGTCGGGGGCCACGTGGAGCGCGGCCACTGCGTCGCGCAGCCGCTCGACGCCGGCGCGGACGCTGAGCGGAAGCGCGATCAGCTCCTCGAATTCCTGGAAGAGCGAGTCGAGCGCGGATCGCGCGATCCCGTCGAGCTCATCGGCGACCCGCCCGAAGTCGGAAACGAACGCCCGGACTCCTCCCGCGAGCGCGCGCAGGTCGCCGGCTCCTTCGAGCGAAGAAGGAGCGAGCGCGAGGGCGCGTTCCGCGAACTCCCGAGCGTAACGAGCGGCCGAAAGCCCGCGTGCGCGCCGCCGCGTGCGCGCCTGCTTCTGCTCGTCGTTCAGCTCCACCTGCGTGCGGAAGGATTCTTCCTCGGGCCTCTCGTACCTCTCGACGAGGCGATCCAGTCGCCGGAGGTGGCGGTCGCGCCCGAAACCGATGCCCGCCTCCCGGAAGGCGCGCGCCGCGGCCCGCGCGCCGGACGCCGGAGCTCCGCCCGAGGAGAGCCGCTGGAGGGTCAGGGTCCGCGACGCGAGAGCCTGGCGCAAGGTCTCCGCGCTGAAGTCGCCGGCGATCCAGTCGAGAAACGCGAGCGCGGCCCGTCCGGGATGGGTGAAGGTGACCGCGACACCGCCGGCGAACGTGCAGGGGATCCCGTTCTCCCGCGACAGCTCGTACACGAGCGCCGGATACGTCGCCGGATCGGTGTGGAGGATCTCGGCCTGGTCGAAGGGGACTCCCGCCGCGAGAATCCGGCGGAAGACTTCCCGGACCTCGTTCTCCTCGCCGATCGCTCGAAACAGGCGCGCCTCCTTCGCCCGTTTCTCCCATTCCTTCGGGGAGTCGACCGGGAGCTCGCGCAGGCGATCGCCGGCGAGCGCCTCGAGAAACTTCTGCTCGAGCCCGGAGAGCTTGGAGTCCTCCGGGAGCAGACACGTTGCGTTCCGGCCGCCCGACTTGAGCGCCGCCGCCAGAGCCAGCCGGAGCACCTCGATGCCATCGACGTACCGGCCGTTCTCGAGTGCCCGGTTGTAGCGCGCGAAGACCTCTCGCAGGTCCCGATGCTTTGCCGGGTCCGGGAATGCGGTACGGGGAAGCGACTTGGGCGAGAGGCCGGCCCCGCGAAGCGCGTCGAGGCTCGCCTGGATGGCGCGATGGAGGCCCGACCGCTCGCGCAGACGTCCGAAGTAGGAGCGCGCTCCCAGGGCATCGGCGCATGCCTGCTCGACCAGCGCGAGCGCCTGCGCTCGGGAAAGCAGCCGCCGGCCTTCCCGGGCGAGGTCGACACCCACCAGACCATGCGCGAGTGTGCGGACCGTCTCCACGCGCAGATTCATCCACGGATGCCCTTCCCGGGCCAGACGTTCCACGACCTCATGACCGATGGAAAGGGAAGGCACAATGAGAACCTTCTCGTCGAGGGGCCGCTCCGCGCAGACGAGCGCCAGCTCTTCGATCAGACGCGCGCTCGCCGGAGTGCCGGATTCCTCGGCGGCCTCGAACGGGAGGAAGGGTTGTTCGGCCATCGCCAGAGTTCCATTCTTACCAGACTCGCGACAATTGATGTCCGGCTTCCTTGGAGTAGACTTCTCTCCCTACGGGGGAGCCCACTCCGCGCATTCAGCGCGGACGGCTGAGAGTCCGGCGGCGCGCCCGCGACGTCGGAGACCCCGCGAACCTGATGCGGGTAATGCCGCCGTAGGGAGGTGAGTATGAGCAGCCGCCGCGAGGCGCTTCCTTCGAACGCCGTCGCCAACCGCGAGCCCCTTCCCGGATCGAAGAAGGTCTACGTGCTCGGGCCGCACGGAATGCGCGTTCCGTTCCGCGAGATCGTTCTCCATCCCACGCGCGGGATGCGGGGCGAGACGGAGATGAACCCGCCGCTTCGGGTCTACGACACGTCGGGGCCGTATACGGATCCCTCCGTCCCGATCGATCTCTATCGCGGGCTTGTCGAGCTGCGCCGTCCGTGGATCCCGCCGCGCGGCGAATACGACCGAGTCACGCCGCGCCGCCAGAACGCGCCGGGTCTCGCATTGAGCCGGCCTCGGGAGGTGTTGCGCGGGCGCGGCAACGTGACGCAGATGCACTCCGCGCGCAAGGGGGTCATCACGCCGGAGATGGAATTCATCGCGATCCGCGAGAGCCTGCCGGCCGAGCTCGTGCGGAGCGAGGTCGCGCGCGGACGCGCGATCATTCCCGCCAACATCAACCATCCCGAGAGCGAGCCGATGGCGATCGGCCGGCGGTTTCTGGTCAAGATCAACGCCAACATCGGCAACTCCATCGTGACGTCCTCGATCGAAGAGGAGGTCGAGAAGATGACCTGGGCCACGCGCTGGGGCGCCGACACCGTCATGGACCTCTCGACGGGCAAGAACATTCACGAGACCCGCGAGTGGATCCTGAGAAACTCGCCCGTCCCGATCGGGACCGTGCCGATCTACCAGGCGCTCGAGAAGGTCGACGGCAAGGCCGAAGAGCTGACGTGGGAGGTCTTCCGCGACACGTTGATCGAGCAGGCGGAGCAGGGGGTCGACTACTTCACGATCCACGCGGGCGTACGGCTCGCCTACGTCCCGTTCACGGCGAAGCGCATGACCGGCATCGTGTCGCGCGGCGGCTCGATCATGGCGAAGTGGTGTCTCGCGCATCATCGGGAGAGCTTCCTCTACACGCGCTTCGACGAGATCTGCGAGATCATGAAGGCCTACGACGTCTCCTTCTCGCTGGGAGATGGTCTGCGCCCCGGCTCGACCGCCGACGCCAACGACGAGGCGCAGTTCGCGGAGCTCGAGACGCTCGGCGAGCTGACGCAGAAGGCCTGGGCGCAAGACTGCCAGGTCATGATCGAGGGTCCCGGCCACGTCCCGATGCACCTGATCCAAGAGAACATGGAGAAGCAGCTATCGATCTGCCACGAAGCGCCCTTCTATACGCTGGGTCCGCTGACGACCGACATCGCTCCGGGCTACGACCACATCACCTCGGCGATCGGCGCGGCGATGATCGGCTGGTACGGGACGGCGATGCTCTGCTACGTCACACCCAAGGAGCATCTGGGTCTGCCGGACAAGAAGGACGTCAAGGATGGCGTCATCGCTTACAAGATCGCGGCGCACGCCGCGGATCTCGCCAAGGGACACCCCGGCGCCCGGGCGTGGGACGACGCCTTATCGAAGGCGCGCTTCGAGTTTCGCTGGGAGGACCAGTTCCACCTCGCGCTCGATCCCGAGACGGCGCG